>JAIRQZ010000038.1 GCA_031256235.1 Christensenellaceae bacterium
TCGGCGGCTCGGTCTATGCGAAGGACCATTTGAAAAAACATCGCAGCCCGGACACTTGGCAAAATGTGACAGCACGAACGCAAGTTCGGGGTGCTATAACCCCAGTAATGCACCACGAGCCCCCTCCTCTTTTTTTTGGCTCGGTTTTGCACTGCACAAAAACAACAAAGTTAACAATACAAAACAAAAAGATAACCCGACGAATAACCCAATGGCTCGTCGGGCCTTTTTGCGGTGTGCGCGGGTCGCGCTATTCTTGTTGGTGGAGCATAGCGGGTCAAGTTTGAACACGTATGTATTGACAAAAATCAATTTCAATGATATAGTATCTGAATTGAATCAAGGAGGTACCCACGTTTAAACTTTGGCGTTGGCAATAGCCACATTCGCGAATTTGTTTTGCGAGTGTTTTAAAAGCAGGCGCAAAACATGAAACATGGTTTAGAAATCCGGTGCGTGTTTTGTTATAACACTAACCGGATTTTTTATTTTATTAAAAGGAGAATTAAAATGGAAGGGAATTATGAATGCTTTGGTGGCACATCGTTCAGACATCTTACACCAGAGGAGGAGTTAGAACGCGAAAAGATTATACAGGGCAATATTAAACTAATGGAAAAACGCCGCGAGCAATTTCTGTTGCGGAAATCGGCACCCATGGACATGACGTCTACCGGCGACCATCCGGATTACATGAGAATGCGTATGGCACTTGACCCAAGTATTGCCGAAGATATCGAACAGCTCTAAATGAATTTCGCAAAGCCGTTAAAATAGCCGAGAGTTAATCTCGGCTATTTTTGTGAAAAAGCAAGGCACACCTTTAACGAAACTATATCGGTGTTCGAACTTCAACGGGTCTGGTGGAGATTGTAGGGATCGAACCTACGACCTGTCGCTTGTAAGGCGAATGCTCTCCCAGCTGAGCTAAATCTCCAAGTCATTTATCATAACACATATTTTATTTTCGCACAACACTAATTTTTTTGCCGACCTTGACGTTCAATGGGTACGGGCCACCGCCGTTACCATCTATGTCGGTCACGGTGAAGTCGTGTTGAATTTCGTCGCCGTCGATATATTCGATTTTAAAGTTTTCGCCTTGTATGTGGTGTGCGCATGGACAGCGGTGCAACTTGCCAAAGGCCTGGTGAAACGCGATCGACATCTTCCCGAACAGCCCACACCGCTTAAGGCACATAAGGTCCAACTTGCCGTCATTGATGCACGCGGGGGCGCACGCCTTTTTCATCCCGCCGACGTTCGTGGTGTTCAATACATAGAACAGGAATACGTCAAGTTCAAACGTGCCCTCGTCGACGGTAAAGCGCAACCTTTGGTTTTGCAACTTGAAAGTTTTTACAAGGGCAGGGATAAGGTACGCAAGTTTGCCAAGCAACCGCTTGCTTTTTTTATGGTAACGGGTGACGCCGTTGGTAAAGGCACCGCCACATGCCACGTTGCATGCATACGTGTCGTTGTTGACAAGCAATGTGTCGACTGGGCCTGTCTTCGCGCGCAATAAAATTTTCGCGGCCTTCCGTGGCCCACGGTTGGTTTTGAAATAGGACGCAAAATCGTTGGCCGTGCCTTTCCCGTAACAGAATATAGGGATGTCAACATTGTTTTTTATCATGGCATTGACTACGGGCCCGATTGTACCGTCACCTCCGATGATGACAACACAGTCATCTTTGCCTTTATATCCCGCCCAAAATTTATTAAGGATTTCAATTGACGGCGAAGCCTGTTTGGTCACGACTGTGGAAGGCTGGTTTTTCAAAAGCGCCTTCTCAAGTCGCATGGCGTGTGCGTGTCCAGTCTGTTTTCCTGCGTTAGGATTAAACATAATCAAAATGTTCATCACGTTAGTATTTATCATATAAATTATATACTTGCAATATTTTTGTCGATACTATAAACTGGTATATCATGTTTGGAAAGTTTAAACGTGCAATTTGTTTCATCGGCGCCTTGGTTTTCGTGGGCGCGACTTTGGCGGGTTGCGCCCTTTTCCAAAAGGATGTGGCCTATGACAACAACCAAATCGTCGCGCGCGTTGGCTCGGACATCGTCATAACCAAAAGGCAACTCCGGGAAGGGTTCAATAACTTCGGCTATCAATACGTTTCATCCTCGGGCATGTCGGTCGCCGACGCATATGATCAAACTTTGGAAGTCCTTATCGGCCGTGAAATCGCTGCACGTGTAAGTATCGATTTGTTCGGCCACGGTGTCCAGGTCGCAAAAGGCGCCGACGTTGCCAAAATGATGGATGCAAGTGGCAAACAAATTGGCCAATTTACCGTCGAACTTGGCGGTAAAACGTATGTCGCCGTGACTGCCCAGGAAGCCGAAGAGGCGCGCCAAACCGCCTTCAATTATATAGAAAGGGGATTGCGTAGTATTGAAAAGGATACCCGTGAACAAATGGGTTGGGCGGACGCACCCGAAAAGCCCGCCGAAGAATCCACTGCGGTGACTTACAATCCTTATGTAAAATATCTTATCAGACAAAGCGACGCCTACTGGGACACGGAAGGCACTTATCATCCCGTTTCATATGGAATCAATTTGGAAAGTTTGAAAGACCGCCCAAGCGCAAAGTTTGTTTACGCGAACAACGATGACTTTATCGACTTTTTGTTAATCCCGCGCGGTGACACTTCCACCGAAAAGACAATCGCCACCCAATCTTATAATCACCTTGTCCGTAACCTTGCAAATTCCGAAAAAGGCCTTGGCTATAAGTACGATTCCGACCAACAGAAACGCGATGCAATCAAACGCGAACTTGTCCGCATCCAAATCGAGGCCGAAAAGAACGCTTTGGTCACACGATTGGAAGAAAATTATTCGCGTGGCATCACAAGCGCGAAATCATTTACGCACCCCGAATTTACTTACGAACAATTCAACGGGCTTCGATACACCAATTTCCCAAAGTTCGAAGAAATCGTCCAGGCCCAAAACCAAACTTACGTCGACAATCTTGTCCGTACGGCAAGCCAATCCTTTTATAACGAAGTCAAAAATGCACGCTTTCGATTCGATAACGGATTCGATAAAGAGGGTGGATACTATGACAAGTTGCTTGATGACCTTAAAAGTTTGTATTTTGTCCCAAAAAATGTCGCCGACCAATTCTTTACGGTAAGCCACATCTTGTTGTCGTACTCCGATGAACAAAACACGCAACTTGCCCAAATCAACGCCAAATACGCCCAAGACAAAAACAAAGACAACCGCGACCGCGCCATCGAGGTGTTGCGTTCGCAGACCAAAGTAACTCCAAGCGACGATAACATACCCGAGGGCAAATCAAACCCTGGACAGATGACCGCAGACCAAGCCCTTGCGTACATCGAAAACTATGTTGGCCCAAATAACGGCGCAAAGACTGCGCAACAAAAAGCCAATGACTTCCGCGACATGATATACATGTTTAACTCGGACCCTGGCATGCAAAACCCCGAATTTGAATACGTAATCGGGGTGGATTTGCGAAAAGACAAAACTGAAAACAGCCTTGAATCCGACAGCATGTCGCGCATGGTCCCCGAATTCACTAGGGCATCTCGTGAACTTTACAATTTTGACTATGACCAAAAACGTAGCATAAGCGCACGTGACCCGCAAAACCGCTTGATTGGCACAAAGGGCGCGATGAGCGGACTTGTATGGACGGACTATGGTGCCCACATAATTATGTACACTCGCGACATATCTGACTTTGTTTACACCAACACGGCGGGCATGCTTGATTCGTCATATGAAAATTTCTTGCACGCCACGCGAACAAGTTACGGCGAAAAAACCTACTTTGATGTCGCTGTCGAGGCCATAACGAAACCAGCCTACAATCGTTACGAGCAACAACTTGTTGCTGACTTCAAGGGCAAAAAAGACGACCGCGACCGCCTTGTCAATCAAGTTACAATCTATAAAAGCAAATTTAAGGACTTGACCAAATCCAAATAACATGCTATAATGCACCCGAGAAGGAGATTTAATTATGGCAACATTTGAAGAATTAATTAGCGAAAAAGAAAAACTTGTACGCGTAGGCACGGAAGAAATGACAGTGGCTTTCAAAGAACGCGAGGAAGCGCTTAACAAAGTTTTGGAACTTGAAGATGCCCCAAAGAAGGGCGATAAAAAATGGCAAGAGGCCGTCAAGGAAGCAAAGAGCAAGTTTGTTAAAACATTGATTATAGACGATTTTATTAACTCCAACAAGGATGTTGCTTTATTGGGGTATGAAAGCAAGGTTGTGGCCGAAATAGTAAAAAGCCTCGGTGGCGAAAAACTGCTTAACCAATTCGCGAAAATAAGTCCAGCGGGAAAGAACGTATTTAATAACATTTGCAGCCAAGAAGAATTGGTAAAAATGTTCGGGGAGAACGGTAAGCCTCTTGCTCTTAACTCTTCTGAACTTTATACAAAACTTTGCGATTCTGTTTATGAAAAGTCAAAAGACATTTTTAACGGGAAAGAAAAGAATGTGGACGATGCAACCAAAAAAGTCATGGCTGGAATTGATAATGAAATATTCTGGTTGGTTAAAAATGCCGGCGAAGGAAAAAATGTGTTGCCCTTAAGCGGTGCCGAAGAAAAAAAACTTCGCAATATGGTGAAGGACTACTGCACGGCCAATATCAGCAAAGAACTTTTGGGCGGTATGAAAGGGCCTGAAGGAACTAACGCGGACCCTGCATTTAGTCGACTTCAAGATAATGTAATGCTTGGCGCCGAAAACAATCCCAAAACAGTGGCCGAACGCAAAATTCAAAAATTTCTGTCGGCGAAAGGATATTCCGCTGAGGAAATTGCTGGCATTACTGAAGGAAGCAAAGCAAAAGAAATAATTAAAGCGGGGGCCAGCGTCGTAGAAAAAACCTGCGAGTTAAGCCCCGAAAAAATAGTTGAAAAAGCCGATAAAGCAGAAGAAGTAAGGGTTGAAGCCAACGGAGAAAAAGCCCCGAAAAACTTGGATACGCGTATAATTTCGAAAAACGTAAACTACCGTGCCAACGGCAAACTGTACACAAGGTTGAAAGGAATCGTCGAAGCATGGTACAGCGTAATCCCGTCCGAGGGCGCGATAAGAAAATTCGCTATCGCGAACAAAAATGCTGCAAACCCAAAGGTTAAAATTCCCGAAACTGGCCTTACGAAATCTCAAGAAGAGTTGGACGCAGAACTTGTGGCACAAAATGCTTGCATATATGCTCCAAGACCAACTGTTGAAAGGGAAGAGCCTGCACCCAAGAAATCCGTGGCAAAGGCGAGCGATTACGATATGCTTATGGACGAAGCGGAAAAGTATCTTGACAAGTACAACAAGGCGATGGACCGTGGTGCCAAAGACAGCGAATTGAACGACCTTATGAAGAAACACAAAGAATGCAAGTTCGCGGCTCAAGCTCTTGAACAGGAACACGCAAAGCAACAAGAGGGCAAAAGACTTAACGACGTGCTTGATAACGAAATGGGTATCGACTAATCACATCTCATCTACTGGGGTGATTGCCAAGGTATCCAGCGCGAACAGCAAACAAATTTTCACAAAGGCGGCGATAAACAAATTATCGTCGCTTTTTTGTATGCTTTCGTTCGCGTACAAAAGGTTAAATTGTGCCGCCAGATTGTACGTCGCGTCAACGATTGGGTTAAGGGAATAAACTTGCGTCGCGGAGGTATAACTGTCGGCAAGTTTCACCGCCGCGCGCAAGATATCGCGAATCGGGTTTGACCAAGGCGTAGCCGATTTTTCGCTCGACCACAATCCACAGCGAAGCGAGGACGTGGGCGACGAAATGTCGGCGAAAGCCGTCGCACCCATCTTTTTAAATATCGAATTTATACGTGCGACCGTGTACAAAAGGTACGGCCCAGTCTTGCCCTCGAACGAAGTGAATTTCTCGATATCGAAAATGTAATCTTTGCGCACATTATTGCAAAGGTCGGCAAATTTCAACGCGGATATTCCAATAAGTTGCGCAACTTCAAGATTTTTTTTACTGTCCGCGGTCACCGCGCGCATCTTTTTTTCTGCTGCGTCGGTGACCATTTGTATGACTTCGTCAAGTTTTATGGTGTCTCCTGCGCGAGTTTTGAATGGCTTGCCGTCCGTGCCGTTCATTGTGCCAAAAGGAACATGCGTAAATTGCACAGATTCAGGTACAAGGCCACCTTTTTTTAAAACGCGGAAGTTTTGTTCCATCTGCAATGACTGGCGCGCATCATTAATGTAAATGAATTGGTCGGGCTTGTACTTTTTGTATCGATAGTATGCCGTCGCGATGTCGGTCGTAGCATACAATTCTCCGCCATTGGATTTTTGCAATATAACAGGTGGCATTGGGGCAGTGTCGGTCTCGGTTTTCACATCAAATACAAGGCATCCTTCGCTTTTTGTCGCCCCCCGCTTTTTCAAAATTTCAAGAACTTCATCGATGTATTCACTTGCGTCGCTTTCGCCTTTAAAGGTATCAAACGTACAATTTAATATCTTGTAACTTTCTTTGATACGGTTTACTGACACATCGCGAATGGTTCTCCAAAGCCCGAAATACGGCCTTGCCTTTTGTTGCAACATCGCGGTAATAGATTCGGCGCGTTTGTAAAATTCGGGGTCCTCCTTGCTTCGTTTCGAAGCCGCAGGATAAATCGCATTAAGTGTGTCAAGGTCGGTATCTTTTACAAAATCCCCGTTTTTTATAAAGCCTTCATCAATCATTTGTGCCAAAACAAGTCCCATCTGTAAACCCCAATCGCCGAAAAAGGTGTCGGAAATTGTTTTGTGACCAAAGGCTTTGAAAACGCGTTTAAGTGCCTCGCCGACAATGGGCGAGCGCAAGTGCCCGATGTGTAACTGCTTTGCAACATTGGCCCCGCCGTAATCGAAAAAGATGGTTTTGGATTTTTGCGTGGCAAGTGGCAGTTTACCGCTTTTCATAACTTCGTTTGTGAATGTGATAAGGTCTTTGTCGGGTATAGTGATATTTACAAAACTCTTTTTATCTTTGTCAAAGTATTGATAGTCCACGCCGTCAATTTTGCTTGGGCTAATTTCGCGTCCGATGTTCTTTTCGATTTGGGTCTTGATATTCATAATTCAATATAGTACCATATGTTCATGGATAATGTGCAAGGAAAAACTTTACCCCACAGCCTTCAGGCCGAACAATGCGTACTCGCGTGCCTTATGCTTGATTACGTGGGTTGCAGTGACGGGTTTGAAAAACTTGCAAAAGAAGACTTTTATTCCCCTGTGCACCAAACGATTTACGAGGCCATGCAAAAGTTGCTTGACGACAAAAAAGGCAAAACCATCGACTTGGTCACGGTTGTCGAGGCCTTAAGTGCCGTCAAAAAACTGGACTCGGTCGGCGGTGTAGCATATATAAACACAATCAACGATGCAGTTCCAAGCATTGCCAATTTCCGACACTATTTTGACATCGTTAAAAAGAACAGTTTACTCCGGAAACTTAATACCGCGGCAAAGCAGATATTGGACTCAAGTTGGGCAAGCGATGATGAACAGGTCACACTCTCCGATGCCGAGAAAGTAATTTTCGACATTTCGAAAGCCGATGAGCACAAGGAACTTACAAAACTTTCAAGCGAACTTCCTGGCGTTATGGACAGGCTTGACACAATCCGTCGCGACCCAAGTGCAATTTACGGAATCAAAACTGGGTTTTACGGGATTGATAATTTGACCAACGGGCTTCATAAGGGCGAACTTGTGATCCTTGCCGCACGGCCTGGTATTGGTAAAACCTCACTTGGACTTAACATGATTTTGAACGCCGCGATATACGCAGGCAAAAAATGCGCGGTGTTCTCGCTTGAAATGAGTAAAACCTCGCTTGTTCAACGCGCCTGCTGTTCATTGGCGATGGTTTCAAGTTACAAGGCGGGCCGTGGCGAACTTGACGCCAACGAATGGCAAAGATTATTGCAGGCCAACAACGTCCTTGACGGCGTTAATATTTACATCGACGACAACAGCGAAATCACGCCCACGGAAATCAAGCGCAAATGTATGCGACTTAAACGCGAACACGGCCTTGATTTCATTATGGTCGACTATTTGGGATTGATGTCAAACAGCGCGACCCGTCGCAACGACAACCGCCAAGTTGAAGTCGCCGCAAACTCGCGCGCTATGAAAGTCTTGGCAAAAGAACTTGATATCCCCGTGTTGCTTCTTGCGCAATTAAATCGTAACGTGGAAACCCGCACTCGAAAAGGCGATGATGCCCGCCCGGCCTTGCATGACTTGCGTGAATCTGGCGCAATCGAACAAGACGCCGACCTGGTCATGTTCATACATATGAACAAGCCCAGCGAGCAGGAAACTGACGAGCCAACAGAGGCCGTTGCGCCTGCCGACCCGACCGAAGCCCAAATAATTTTGGCCAAGCATCGTAACGGGCCATGCGGAACTGTAAAACTTGCATGGAAGAAAGAATACACGACTTTTGAAAACTTGCGTGATGCTCAAGACGCACAAAACGCAAGGGAAAATGTGTCGAAAAAACCTTCCAAAAAATAGCCTTTTTTGTTTGACAAAATACACAGCGGGTATAATATAATTGTGAATCGCACAAGCGGTTTCTAAAAGGAGAGGGACCATGGCAGCTCCAGCAAAAAAACCAGCAGCAAAACCAGCGAAACCAGCACCAAAAAAGAAATAATCCCCTTCTGAAACTGGTTCAAACAAAAAATGCCCAAATCATATGACAGGGCATTTTTTTATTGCCAGGCGCAAGGTAATATGTTTTTAATTGACTTTTAAAAAGGTATTGACAAGTTGTTTCGCATATGCTAATATTAAGGGTTTCTCGCCTCGCGCGGGAAGCAAGTGAACATTGACAACTGCATATGTGAAACGAGAAAATACAATAAAATATTTTACTTATTTTAAAGTGTATGGACGCGTCCAGTGTCCATACATAATAATTTCAAGCAAGTATTACAATTTTTAAACTAATTATAACAACTCATGCTCGACGCGAGAGCGTCGACATAAAAAAATCAAGCTACAATAAGCATATGGTGAATGCCTTGGCAATTAGCGCCGATGAAGGACGGGGTAAGCTCCGATAAGCCGCGGGTAGGTGCACGCAACCTGTGAACCGCGGGTCTCCGAATGAGGAAACTCTCTACGCTTAACCGCGTAGAATCCATACATGAATACATAGTGTATAGGATGGGAACCCACTGAACCGAAACATCTAAGTAAGTGGAGGAAAAGAAAGTAAATAAACGATTCCGTTAGTAGTGGCGAGCGAACGCGGAAGAGCCCAAACCACAAGGGGTAACCTTTGTGGGGTTAGGACTGCATAGTGTGATTGTATAGTCGGTAGGTGAACTTCACTGGAAAGTGGGGCAGAATAGGGTAATAGCCCCGTAACCGAAACCGAAATACACACCGCAGTATCCAGAGTAGTGCAGGACACGTGAAATCCGGCATGAAGGCGCCAGGTCCATCTGGTAAGGCTAAATACGACTAATTGACCGATAGAGTATAGTACCGTGAGGGAAAGGTGAAAAGAACCCCGGGAGGGGAGTGAAATAGAATCTGAAACCGTGTGCTTCCAAGCAGAGAGAGGCCTATGTGTATTCGTACATATGGCTGATCTCGTACTTTTTGTAGAACGGGCCGGCGAGTTACGCTGTGCGGCAAGGTTAAGTGATTAAGTCACGGAGCCGAAGCGAAAGCGAGTCTGAATAGGGCGACAAAGTCGTATTGCGTAGACCCGAAACCCGGTGACCTATCCATGAGCAGGTTGAAGTATGGTTAACCCCATATGGAGGACCGAACCCACGCCCGTTGAAACGGTCGGGGATGACTTGTGGATAGCGGAGAAATTCCAATCGAACCGGGTTATAGCTGGTTCTCCTCGAAACATCTTTAGGGATGCCGTTTTGCGAACTTATACTGGGGGTAGAGCACTGAATAGGCTAGGGGTCGTCACTGATTACTGAACCTTATCAAACTCCGAATACCAAGATATATGCGCAAGGCAGTCAGGCTGCGAGAGATAAGTTCCGTAGCCAAAAGGGAAACAGCCCAGATCCACAGCTAAGGACCCTAAATTCACGTTAAGTGCTAAAGGATGTGCGTTTGCTAAAACAGCCAGGACGTTGGCTTAGAAGCAGCCACTCATTTAAAGAGTGCGTAATAGCTCACTGGTCGAGTGAACGTGCGCCGAAGATTACCGGGACTCAAACGTGATTCCGAAGCTTGGGGTGTGCCGAAAGGCACGCGGTAGAGGAGCAATTATTACAGGCTGAAGCCATACCGTAAGGAGTGGTGGACAGTAATAAAGAGAGAATGCCGGCATGAGTAGCGAGAGGGAAGTGAGAATCTTCCCCGTCGATAGAGCAAGGTTTCCTGGGGAAGGTTCGTCCTCTCAGGGTTAGTCTGGGCCTAAGGTGAGTCCGAAAGGGGTAGCCGATGGATAAACGGTTGATATTCCGTTACCAGCGTATTGCGATTAAGACCGATGCAGGGACACAGGAGGATAGTGCAGCCATGGAGATGGAAAGCCGTGGCGCGTAGATAAGGCCGAGGGGCAGTGAAGTACGCCTCTCATTAAGGAGTATTCTACGCGGGAAGGAATAAAGTACTGAAGTGCATGAATTCACACTGGCGAGAAAATCTGCTAAGGAGCAATAAGTTGCCAGTACCGCAAACCGACACAGGTGCTCGACAAGAGAATTGTAAGACGAGCGAGATAACCATTGTTAAGGAACTCGGCAAAATGACTGCGTAACTTCGGGAGAAGCAGTGCCATCGCAAGATGGTCTCAGTAAATTGGCCCAAGCAACTGTTTACCAAAAACACAGGTCTCTGCAAACACGCAAGTGGAAGTATAGGGGCTGACGCCTGCCCGGTGCTGGAAGGTTAAGAGGATTTGTTAGCGCAAGCGAAGCATTGAATTGAAGCCCCAGTGAACGGCGGCCGTAACTATAACGGTCCTAAGGTAGCGAAATTCCTTGTCAGGTAAGTTCTGACCCGCATGAAAGGCGTAATGATTT
>JAIRQZ010000053.1 GCA_031256235.1 Christensenellaceae bacterium
CAGGGGCGCTTACCACTACAAAAGTCCGCGTCACGTCCCGTTCGACTATCTCTTGTGCTTTGCGTATGTTCTTTGCGTTTGCCAAACTGGAACCGCCAAATTTTACCACTTTCATACGTTATGGTATTGATTTTTGCATAATTCTGTGCTATGATACCTTGAAAGAATTATGAAACCGTATGATGATTATCCTATAACTAAATTCACTGGCTCGCCAGCCAACGCATATTTCAAGTGCAAAGACGACCGAGAATCCCATTTGAACGAAGCGGTTTTCAGCCGACTTGCGAAATTGGTCAAAGTCGACGCCGCCGAAAACGACCTTGCAGTGCAGACCGCGGGCTTCGGCCACAACAACTATGGAATCTTGTCAAAATATGATGACAAAATCGCGGACGCATACATGTTTTTTGACGATATTTTCCCTTCATCCAAGTATCCATCACCCGATCGCATTCAAAATGTCAAACTTGACGGACTGTTTTACGGCGTGGAAAATTTAAGTCAAGACTTTATCCAAAAGTTTATTGAAAATTATTTATTTTCCGTCCTTATGTCAAATTCCGACCATGTCCGTTGCAACAATTTCGAATTTTTGAAAGACAAAGCCACAAACGAAATATGTGTCGCCCCGTATTTCGATATGGAGCGTAGCGACTTGATGAGTAGTTTTCAAACCGAAAGTGCTTGCGAGATTTTACAAGGCTACGCGGACAATGTCAGGACACTTCGAGCACAATACAAGGACACACACGACAAGTTTTTGGACCTTGCAAGTTCGGTTGATGTCCCAAAACTGATGAATCTTAATTCACATCATATCCGCAGATTTATGAAAAGGTCTTATGTTAATGTTAAAGAATACTCGGAAACTATGTGCACCAATTTAACGGCGCAAACTGAAAAGATGAAGGAGTTTTCGAAATGAAACCGTATGATGATTATCCTGTTATTGATATAACTGGCTTGTCGATTGACAAAGTTTCTCGCGCACTCCCTATTGTCCAATTACCAAACGGCAATAAGGCCATTTTTAAAAGCAAATACGAATACATATTCCATTTCAATGAAGCCGTGTTCAGCCGACTTGCAAAACTTGTTGATGTCAAAGCAACAGAAAATGATTTAGCAACACAGTTAACGCACAACCCTGTTCCGAATTGGATTATACCAGGAGTTTTATCCGCCTATGATAAACAACTTGACCCAAAAAAAAGCAAACTTGCAACATTCGACTGTTTTTTATGCAACTTCGACCGTTTCCCAAGTCGCATTCAAACGGTTGACCTTGATGGTTTGTTCACCAAGATTGAAACCAACATTGCAACAAGAGGGCTTACACTTGCCCCAGATTTCAAAGAAAGATTTATTGAAAACTATTTATTCAGCGTACTTATGTCAAATTCCGACCATAAACACTACCGTAATTTATTTTTTGAAAAAGATGATGCAACAGATGACATAAGCGTGACTCCATACTTTGATATGGAAAGAAGTACATTTACGATGGATAACCTTGACCTTTATTTGGATAAGGAACTTGATGGGGTCGAAGAAATAAGGCCCATCGAGGCGGAAATTTTTGAAGGATATAAATCCAACATAAAAACGCTTCGAACCGTTCACAAAGAAGTCCACGACAAATTCATTGATAATTGTAATAAGGTGGATGTAAAAAAACTTTGCGATTTTAACAAACAGCACCTTTACAAATACGCACGAACTTCGGAGAAAAACGTGCAAAAATATTCCGAAACATTAGGCATAAAACTTGAAAAACAAATTGAAAAGATGAAGGAATTTTAAAGAACATACTTGCGGAGGTCGGTCTTTTTCAACAGGTTTGCCATATTATCTTTGACAAACTTTTGGTCGATTTTCACGTCCTTCATCGGTTTTTTGTTGGTGGCGTTGAAAGAGACGTCTTCGAGCAACACTTCGATTATGTTATGCAACCTGCGTGCGCCAAGGTTTTCTGCGGTTTCGTTTTCCTGTTCGGCAAGGTCGGCAACCATTTTCAAGGCTTCATCCTCAAAGACCAAGTTGACATTGTCAACGCGCAATAGGTCCGTGTATTGCTTTGTAAGCGCGTTTTCGGGCACAGTAAGGATTTTATAAAAATCGTCTTTTGAAAGGCTGTTCAACTCTACACGTATCGGGAAACGGCCTTGCAATTCTGGGATAAGGTCTTGGATACGGCTTATGTGAAAAGCCCCCGCCGCAATAAAAAGTATATAATCGGTTTTGATTGCGCCGTACTTGGTTTGCACTGTGCAACCTTCAACGATTGGCAATATGTCGCGCTGAACACCTTCACGGCTTACTTCGGGGCCACTTCCGCCACCGACGCTTCCGATTTTGTCAATCTCGTCAATGAATACAATGCCGTTTTGTTCCGCCAAGTTAATTGCCTCGGCGTTTACTGCATCTTTATCTACAAGTCTGTCGCTTTCTTCGCCGATAAGTTGTTCACGGGCTTGCTCGACCGTCAGAGTCCTGCGACGGGCGCGCTTTGGCATAATCGAGCCAAAGATATTGCCAATGTCGATTCCAATTTCCATGCCCGCACCCATAGGCATGTGCATCGCGGGCGCAGGCGCATCGGCGACTTCGATTTCGATTGTAAATTTGTCAAGTTTGCCTGTGCGATATTCTTCAATACTTTGCTGTTGTAACAAGTCGCTTGGCACATCGGGTGCCTTTTTCTTTTTGGCCTCGACAACCGCGGCTATGATTTTTTTCTCGACCATAGCCTCCGCCTTTTGCTTTACTTCTTCCTGTTTTTTTTCTTTGACCATGCGGACGGCAACTTCGACCAAATCGCGTATCATGCTTTCAACGTCGCGACCGACGTAACCGACTTCGGTATATTTTGTCGCCTCGACCTTTACAAAAGGTGCCCCCACCAAACGTGCAAGGCGACGGGCAATCTCGGTCTTACCAACGCCTGTTGGGCCTTTCAAGATTATGTTCTTTGGGGTTATTTCGTCGCGAATTGCGGGCTCAAGTTGATTACGGCGGTATCTGTTACGCAATGCAACCGCGACCGCACGCTTGGCGGCCGATTGACCGATTATAAAGCGGTCAAGTTGTTCCACGATTTCTTTTGGTGTTAAAGAGTCTTTTTGTTCCATGTGTTAGAATAAGGTAAGTATTTTCACTTGTCAAATATTTAAAATTGCGTATACTTAAAACCAGGCGTACCAATGGGAAAAATTGAAAGATTCAAAGAATACTTAAGACGGGACAATAAATGGCTTGCCTTAAGTGTCGGATGCAGTGGCTTGAGTTTTATACTTATTTTGTTTGGCCTTTTGATTGATTTAGCAATAGGGTTACAAGGCTATGTTTTCAGCATGACATTTTTGATTGTCGGCTTGTTCGCAATGATTCCAGGAATAATTGGAGTCGTTTATTACCAAATGACCGTAAAAAAAGTTTCTGCCGTCATGCCAACAGAAAAAACGACCAAACCGTCAAAGGTGCCCGAAGGCGAACTTATGAAAATCACGGCACCGACCGAAACATCCGCCAATCATGAGCCGAAAGTTACCGAGTCGGTTGAGCCAACAATCGAACCAACTGTCACACCTGAACCAGAAAAAGTTATTGAACAAGAACAAGTTGCCGAACCCGAAAAAACTATCGAGCCCGCACCCGCCGTTGAACCTGAAAAGCCAGCCGAAGAACCTGTAAAAGAGCCCGAGCCAGAAGTTCCCGCCGTCGAAGTCGTCCTTAAGCCAATTTCGCCCGACGAAATTTTGAAAGAGCCCGAAGAAATCCCACCCATGCAGTTCAAACCGCAGGCACCTGCTCCCGAATACGTCGAGGTCGATGACGAGACCGCAAAAGTTATTAACAAGTACAAAGAAAAAGAAAACGAGCCCGAAAAACCCGCCGAACCCGAACCAGCCCCGCAAAGCAAAACTATCGAGGACGATGAACTTGCCGCAATTATTGCAAAGTATAAAAAGTCTTAAATTTCTTCAATCGTTAAACTGTTATTCGTAAAAATACAAATTTCGCCCGCGATTTTCATGGCTTCCTTGGCGATTTCTTTTGCCGTCATTTTGGTGTGCGCAGACAAGGCCTTGGCCGCCGCCAACGCATAATTCCCACCACTGCCGATTGCGCAAACGGCGGTTTTGTGGTCGGGTTCTTCGGGGTCAATCACATTGCCGTCCCCGCTTATGATAAGCACTTTTTCATGGTCGGCAGCAATCATCATGGCCTCGAGGTTACGTAAGAATTTATCCGTGCGCCAACTTTGGGCAAGTTCCACAGCCGAGCGCAACAAATTACCGCTGAACTTTTGCAACATTTCTTCGAACCGAGCCGACAACGTAAATGCGTCAGCGACACTGCCCGCAAAGCCCACGACAACCTTGTCATTGTACATGCGTCGGACTTTGACAGCGTTATTTTTCAACACTACGCTTTGTCCCATCGTAACTTGGCCGTCGCCAGCGATGACCGTTTTGCCGTCTTTTTTTACGGCGATGATTGTGGTTCCGTCTAATCTCATATAACTTGTTTAAAGCAGTTTCAACAAAAAGTCAAGTGTATACTTGGGTCTTGACAAAGGCACATAAAATGTGCTATATTGTCGAATTATGGATTATTTTAACCAAAGAGAATTATTATCACGAATCAACCCAGGAATCCGATGTGGCATCGACACGGCCAAGGCTTCATTGGCCCAAGACGTTAGCGGAACATTCAGTTCAATTAACACTCAATTCTTGGATGCTTATTTAAAAATCAAGAATGAACATGCTTCGGATTTAAAAAATCTTTAATTGCTTTCTTTTGGTGCGTCCCAAGTAACATAGTCACAGTCTGGATAACCACTGCAACCGTAAAAGACTCGGCCCTTTTTGCTTTTGCGTTTATAAACATCTTTGTTACATTTTGGGCATTTGCCGACAGGCTTGTCATACGGCAAAATGTTACGACAATCAGGGAAACCTGGACATGCAATAAACTTTCCGAACCTGCCTTGACGCACAACCATCATCTTACCACACTTACTGCACGGAACTTCGGTGACTTCCAGTTCGATTCTTACGTTGTCTTGCCCTTCCAAGGCGATTGCAATCTCACCCACAAATGGCTTGTAAAAATCGTCAATGACCTTGACCCAATCAAGACCTTGGTACGCTATATCGTCAAGTTTTTCTTCCATACCCGACGTGAATTCGACGTCCATTATGCCTTTGAAGTATTTTTCCAAAAGGTCAACGACCACGAAACCAAGTTCGGTCGGCTTGATTGCCTTGCCGTCGCGTTCCGTGTAAAAGCGCGACGCAATGTTTTGAATAATCGGATTATATGTCGCGGGCCTGCCGATTCCAGCGTCTTCCATGGCTTTTACAAGAGTGGCCTCGGTATAACGTGCGGGTGGCTTTGTGAACTTTTGAGCGAATTCAAGTTTCAAGAATTTCAAGACATCACCCTCGTTTAATTCTGGCAATGTCACATTAGATTCTTTTTCTTCCTCGTTTTCATCTTCGTCTTTCTTCTGATTTTTGGTACCGCCATAAGCCGTTATCCAACAATCGAAGATAGGAGTGCGACCTGTGGCGCGGAAGCCGTAACTGTTTGCGTCAATGTCCACGGATACGCTGTTAAATGTGGCTTCGGCCATTTGGCTTGCCAAAAAGCGGTTGTATATAAGACGGTATAATTTGACTTGGTCGGGGCTTAAAAAAGGTGTGGCCTTGTCAGGAGTAATCTCCAGATGTGTAGGCCTAATCGCCTCGTGAGCATCTTGAGCAGACTTTTTAGATTTGTAAAAGTTGAATGTTGCCACACCATTTTCATCGTGTGGCAAAAACTTTTCGCCGTATCGTTCGGTAATTGTTTCACGTGCCGCCGTTTGGGCTTCGGGGGCGACACGCACGCTGTCGGTCCTTATATAAGTAATAAGCGCAACATTGCCCTCGTCACCCATTTTGATGCCTTGGTACATTTCTTGCGCCGCCATGCCACAACGTTTAAGGTTTAACCCCGCTTTGTTCAAGGCGTCTTGTTGCATAGAACTTGTTGTATAGGGTGCGGGCGCATGTTTCTTTGTTATGCTTTTGCGAACCTCTTTGACTGTATATTTTGCACCTTTTATGTCGTCAATAACTTTATCGCATTGTTCTTTGGATGTGATTTTTATTTTCTTTCCGTCAATTCCTGTGACGATATTTGCCAAAAAGTCGGCTTTGTCTTTTTCCAACTTGGCGCCAAAGTCCCAGTATTCTTCGGGCTTGAAATTTTGGATTTCACGCTCGCGCACCACAACAAGTTTCAAAGTAACACTTTGGACGCGACCCGCGGAAAGCTTGGGTTTAATTTTTTTGGATACGACTGGAGACAACTTGTAACCCACAAGCCTGTCCAAAACACGGCGAGCCTGTTGTGCGTTAACAAGGTTTACGTCTATGGCACGTGGGTTGCCCACGGCTTTGGTGACTGCGCTCTTTGTGATTTCGTTAAATTCAATGCGGTGGGCTTTTTCGGGCTTTAATCCCAAAACATGCGCAAGATGCCAACCGATGGCCTCACCTTCGCGGTCAGGGTCGGTGGCAATCAAAACATCTTCGGCCTTTTCGGCTTTTTCTTTCAAACTTTTTACAAGGTCTTTTTTCTTGCTTGAAACTACATACCTTGGGTTATAATCCGCGCCAACACCCGAAACAATTTCGCCGTTTGCACCACGACCTTCGGGCAAATCACGAAAATGACCGCCAGTCGCCATGACATCATAGCCCGCGCCCAAATACTTTTTTATGGTATCCTTTTTTCCGATACCTTCGATGATTACAAGTATCATTGTGAGTAATGCTAACTTGTTTAAGAGACGCTGTCAACCATCATTTTGTCTGCTATTAATGCAATGAACTCGCCGTTGGTCGGACGGTCATTGTGCCCGTATACTTTTACACCAAAAATATTGTTGATATTTTCGATTTTGCCACGTGCCCAACCGACTTCGATTGCGTGGCGTATTGCACGCTCGACCTTGCTTGGCGTAGTAGCAAATTGTTTTGCGATGGTTGGATACAACTGCTTGGTTATGCAATTAATTATGCCTGGCTGTTCAATGGTGAGTTTTATTGCTTCACGCAAATATTTGTAACCTTGTATGTGCGCAGGTATGCCAACCGTTATGAAGATGTCGCTTACACGCTTCATAAGTAAGTTCGAGTTAAGAACTTGCCCCGCGCGCGTGGATGGATGCGTACAAAGTTCAAACTCTGGATGCGCCGCGATGAGTTCCTTTATCTTGTTGTGATGACCTTGATGACTGTCCTCGGAAATGAAAAGTTTTACTTTTTCTGACATGTTTTCCCTCCTTAAATTATTTTGCGACAAGAACCTTTAGTTCGCCGTGTCGATTTTTGTTATATATATATTTATTTTGTAGAATTTTTGAAAGTATTGAAAGCAAATCAGTCCTACAAAATACTACAATATCCGACAATCTTACTTTGCCTTGATTTACCTGTAAATACATTCGACAAGACAACCTATAATTCGACAAACCTTTCTATGGACACTATATATAGACATATATATTTTGTATATATTGCAAATCGCACAATATAAAGAGGGGGTCACAAATGCAATACGTAAATACCGATGAGAAGCCACAACAGGAACCATTAAATAACATTGTCATGTTAAGCGGAGTCGTCACAGAGGTAAACGCAAACAGCGAACAAGGAGGAACCCACGACTTTGTTCTTGGTGTAAACAGGCTTTCTGGGATGCAAGACAGAATTCCAGTAATTATGTCGGATGAAGTCAAAAACTTGAAACTGCGTACTGGGCAAATCATTAATGTAAAAGGGATATTCACAAGTTTCAACAAGATAATAGGCGACCGCAGCAAATTAATACTGACCGTCATGGCAACCGAGATATACGACACAGTAAATGTAGACCAAGAAAACCCGAACAGCATTGATTTGTTCGGGTTCATTTGCAAAACGCCGATTTATCGAACTACTCCATTTAACCGCGAAATAGCCGATTTATTGTTGGCCGTCAACCGTTCATTTAATAAGAGCGATTATATTCCCGCAATCGCATGGGGCAAGAACGCACGATTCGCCAAAAACCTGCTTGTAGGCGAGAAGGTCCAAATCAACGGTCGCATCCAATCACGCGAGTACCAAAAACGCTTTGATGATGGCTCTGTCGAGACAAGAACCGCATACGAAGTATCCATAAACGCCATTACAAGAATTGATTAACACATCATTTAGTGTAGTCTGCGTCACATACTACACTAAATATAGTGTCGAATACGCCTTTCGTACCATCTTTGGTAACTTTGTACGCATTTTTTGCATAGGTTTCACGATTATCCCAAGTTTCGCGCAACCCTCGAACTAATGATGCATTGTTTAAAGCGCTTTCCAATAAAACACCGCCAGCATTATATTTTTGCACTATTTTTACGTTGTCTATTTGGTCGCCACGCCCCGTCGACAATGGGATGAACAATGTCGGCTTGCCACATACCATAAGTTCACATAATGTGTTACTGCCCGCACGCGACACAACAACGTCGGCCCATGCGATATAGTTTTCGATATCTTGGATGTATTCAAGTTGAACATACCCTGGCGCCGATACATCCGCCGTCTTTCCGCGACCACACACGTGAATGATATTATACTGTTTAGACAGGTCGGTCAAAGCCGAACGCACGGCTTCATTAACTTTTGTCGCGCCCAAAGACCCACCCAGCACAAGGAGGTTTTGATCGGTCTTGGCCAAAGGCATGTCGTGGCGCCTGGCGACGATTTCAGCGTTGCCATTGTAAATCTTTTGACGAATAAGACTGCCCGCATGAACAAATTTGTCGCCCTCGATTTCAAATGTGGTACATATTTTTGTACATGCGCCCACCGACAAACGATTCGCAAGCCCCAATGTTGCATCACTTTCGTGCGCTACAACAGGTATACGACGTGCTTTGGCGGCAAGAACCACAGGCAAAGCCACAAAACCGCCTTTCGAGAAAACTATGTCGGGCGTTAATTGGTTCAAGATTTTCGTGGCCTGTTTCTTGCTTTTCAAAAACCCAAATGGAATCATCGCATTTTTGACAATGTTCTTGGGCGAGAAACTTCGGCGAAACTTTACGCACTTCAAAGGATAAAACGGGACTCCCGCGTCTTCGATAATCTTGCGCTCAGCCAAGTTTGTGCTTCCGATATAATAAATCTTGTTAAAAGTCGCCTTTAGGTGTGGCAACAACGCCAGGTGCGGCAACACATGACCTGCCGTGCCACCGCCAGTCAATACGATTGTTTTCCCAGCGTTTTTAGTCGTCCTTATCACTACATAGTCATATGCAATGCTCTTGTTTGTATGTGAATCACATAAATTCCAATGTAACAGACTTGCCCGCCGTCAAGGCAAATCCCTTAATACCGTTTATAGCGCGGTCCATTTTCAAGTCTTTGTTCTTTATTTTTTTGAATTCTTGACAAACTTCGATATTGATTTTACAACTTATTTTCGGGACGATTTTAACTATGCATTTGTGGCGTTGCTTGGTATCCCATTCGATAGAAACTTTTGCTGCGAAATCCGTTACAACGTCAGTGATGCGACCGCAAGCAAGCGCGTCGAAAATGCTTGGCAATACCCGCAATGTGGTCGGATTACTTTGCACAATGCATTCCGTGATGACGTTTGTGAATCCCACATTTGCCACGACATCGAATTCACCAAGGCCTTTTTGGGTACAACCCCCACCACGCCAATCAGTATTAAGAATAAGCCCCGAATCAGTACAAACTGCAGTCAACAAACGCAACAGAACATCACGAACGGCTTGGGCAGATTCGCCTTCAAGACCCGCGTGTGATAATTGTATCGCCGCGGTCGCTATCGAGCGGGCGTCTTGCATATTCCACGAAGCCGCCAAACGTGCAACGACCGCATTGAAACTTGCACGGCGCAGGCTTATTACGGTGTTGCGCTCGGCGGCACCTACTGCCACTGCGGGCTTGTATGGAACTTCTTTGTCGTTAAACGAGATGTTTTTAAGAGGCCAAAGCCCATATGCGTGCATCGTACCAAGGTTTTGGGCTCGGTCGATAAACGCCGAGTTTGTGTATTCGCGGATTGCGCCTTGGTCATTAATTCCGAATGACGGCAATTTTGTTTTCATGTCTTGCCACATCGATATGCCCTCGTTGCTACCACAAACCGTCGCGGCGTCAATAAGGTTGCTTAACAAGGCGTCCAAGGCCAAGAAGTCTATCGCACTGTTTATCGCAAAGCCGAAGTTTTCAAGCGCCCTGCCCGCAATTGTGTTACCAGGAGTGCTTTTGGGACTGTAACTTGGGACAGTAGTATAAAATCCGTTCGAGTCAAGTTTTAAAAAGTCGGAATAGAAGTTGCAGACTTCACGCATGAATGGAAAGATACGGCTTTTAAGGATTTTTGCATCGCCAGTTGTAAGATAGTATTTGTAAAACAAGTTGGCCGCCAAAGCACTTGACGCGATAAAGTGCATTGTTCCTGCGTCCGCGGCGCCGAATAGCGCGCTTCGGGGACTTACAACATTTGGTACAAAATAACCGCGCATGCCGTAAACACGGGCGGCGTTTTTCTTTAAATCGTCGACGTATTTTTCATAACTTTCAAAGAATTTAAGTACCATATCAGGTAGTATGTCAGACATACTACCGCAATAAAGCAGTTGTGCGGTGTTAAAAAAGGACATATCGGAGGCCGAGACCCCACAAATTGAAAGATACTTTCCCATGTTCCAAAGTCGCGTGACAAGCGCCGAGTCGATGTGCGCATTATGCGAACAAGAAAGCAAGGTGGCGAAGTCTTGGGCCTGATTTGGGATTTCGGACAATTTGAGGGTGTAAGAATTGAACAATTTTTCATGCGTGGCAGCGCTTGAGGACAAGATTTTATCGTATTGTTTGGCGCCAGAAAGTTCGGTTTTTAACTTTTTGAATTCCACATCGCGACTCGAGTCATTGAACGTTTTGACATAGATTGTGACATTGTCAGAGTTGCGAATAATAATACTGTCTTGTTTGGTTTCAAGGCCACTTGATACGACACGCGCCACAAAGCCGTAATCAAGGCCACCGCTTGAACGGGCGGCAAATTGGATAAATTCTCCAGCATATGTGATTGCAAGGTTTTGAAGTTGAATTGCGGGCACTTTAAGCGATACCACAAGGTTTACTTTTCCCGTGACGTTGTATGCAAGGATGTCGCTGTTGTGTGCGACGAAGGCGCTACGGGTTTGTTGGACACCGCCGTGTTTGAACACCGTTTCCACTTCCCCGCTTGTCATATCCGTGGTACGTTTATAGTCCGTTATAAAGCCGTCAACGCGGAAATCAAGGCAAAATGTTGCGATAGGCAAGGGCTTATCGACTTGAGGTTTATAACCTTTTTTGGAAAACTCGGTTTGAAGTACCTTTTCGGCATCGATAATTTTGCCGTCGGAGTAAAGTTTGCGGACAGAAGGGAACTTGTCGCTTACATCTTGCAAGACTCCAGTATATCCGCCATACGATAAATCCGAGCGATTCAGGGCGACTTCTTCGTTGCTTTTTCGTCCAAGGACGCTTGCCCAAACTTTTCCGTTGCCGATTATTGATGCGTCGCGCGTGCCGTTTTCGGCGGGTTTTAAGTTGTAAATTACGGTGTCATCATTGATTTTTGCCATTGCAACATATTATTACAATGCCCCATTGCTTGTAAACAGTTTTGCAAAACTATTCGACCAAAATGCGGTTTTTTTGCAAAATATCGCTTGAAAAGCCCGTTTCAAGGGTCTTTTTGGATGCACTTATTGATTGCTCGGTCATCATTTGTAATAAAGTTGTGTACTCCAACCCAATACCCTTCCACAGATGATAGGCCAAAAATCCTGGGATTGTGTTGGCTTCGTTAAGGTAGATTTTGTCATCCGCGACCAAGAAGTCCGCACGTACAACTCCGCGGGCACCGAACAAATCATAAGCGCGGGCAGCAAGGGTTTTGATTTCGTCTTCGTATTTGTACCGCTGTTTCGGGGTTGCCGTCTTTTTGCCACGGGGACTTTTAATAAAACCGCTTCCGCTGTCCAGATACTTTGTGTCGAAACTGAACATATCGCCTTGTTTGGTTATGACTTCGCAGGCCGAGGTAATGGTTTTGCCACCACAGCGAAACACGGCGCAGTTGACCTCGGTTGCGCTTTTAATGAACTGTTCGACAATTACGGTGTCGTCCATCGTAAATGCAAATTCGATTGCGCTGTCAAGTTCGTCTTGGTTATTGGCGACGGTAATACCAATGCTACTTCCCAAAGTGTCGGGCTTGACTATGACGGGGAATGCGTCAAACGGGACATTTGCTACACCCTTACCCTTTAATACTTGGTAGGTTGGTTGTGCGAAGTCGCTTTTGGTCAAGATTTCACGGGTGCGGGACTTGCTTTGAAATGCAAGCGCGGCTTCGGGACCGCACGAAGTGACGGGAATTCCCAAAACATCAAAGAATGCGGCAAGTCGTCCGTCTTCGCCAGGTCCGCCGTGACAGCAATTCACGACCGAGTCAACAACGAACCTGCGTGTCAAAAAACCCCACCGTGTGCAAAGCGTTTTGTTCGTGAACCAACAGGGCGCAGGCTTCCCGACCTTGGCAAGGTAATAATCGATTTTGGACAACACTCCCCTGCGCCCAGAGGCAAGCATTTGGCCGTCGCGCGCCATATAGACAAGGCGGATTTTGGCGCTCCTTGGGAGGTGCTTGGCGGCGTGAAGTCCAGTCAGAATCGACACGTCGTGTTCGACACTTTGGCCACCGTAAATTACAATGATATTCATGAAATCACTTATGATAAAAGTTAGGTTTTTGTCCAAGTTACTGGGACGCCGTTGTATGTGCCCGTTATTACGATGCCCTTTCCATTTCCATAGGCTTCGACCAAAAGTATTTCGACAAGCCATGCGCGCGTAATCGGTTGAGGAGTGCCCATTACGACATTAGTACCAGATTGATTAACAACAGGGCCGACGGTGATGCTTGTAATAATTGTGTCGGGCTCGAAAGTTGTACTGCCTTTTTTGGTTATTTTGGCCTGCTCCGACATTGTCAATTTAAAACCATCATAGGTCGCCTTGATGTTGATTGCGCTTACCGCGAACTTGTCATCAATGGTTGCGCAAAGTACGGCGTTGTCCGCGTTTGTTATGCCTTTGCCACGCGTGATAATTTGGTCGGCGACACGTGCAGCGATATCAAGCGGGATTGCATAGGCCATGGCGTCGACAGGCAAATTGTAGGTGTTGTCGGCGTAGTACATGCGGGCTTGAACAATACCGACAAGTTGACCGCTTAAGTTAAAGACTCCGCCACCGCTGTTTCCAGGATTGATACCCGAACTTATACGCATTACACGGTTGTTTTGGTCGCCCTTTATGCTTTCATCAAGGTACGGCAATTTAATTATTTCGGAAGTGACCGAAACTACGCCTTCCGTGACACTCATGTGATAACCGAGTGGATTGCCGACGGCAAAGATGCTTGAACCAAGCGTAAGTTCGCCATAGAAACCGCTTGTTTTCCCAGGGAGCGATACTGGACGAATAGCGTCATTTGCGGGGTCGGTCGCAACACGCGAGTTAATGACTTGGCGAACCGTGTGAACCGTAGTTCCGTCCATAGTTAACGAATACTCGTTGCCGTTAGATTTGTATTTGTTGTCCGTGCCCTTAAGTTCCAAAATCGCAATATCGTAATCAGGCGAGCCCCCAATGACGCGAACCGGGATATGGACGTTGCTTTGACCGTAAAGGTGTACATAGACTTCGTTTGCGACAACAAGTCCTCCGTTTTTCATGTATCGAGCGATAACGTGGTAGTTGGTAATGATGAAGCCGTTACCAGTGTATCTGTCCGAGCCCGCGCCCGTGTTTAATTCAAGTTGATATATAACGCCACTACCGACTTGACCCGACGACCAATCGTTGGAGCCTTTTCGGTTTGCGACGATATCCACCGCGGATTGAACCGCCAAATTAGAAGCCTGGGCAAATGTAAGGTCACCAGCGGGGCCTTGAGGGCCTTTTTCGGTTAAATGGTCTTTTGGAAAGTTTACGTAAAACAGGTCTTTGTTGTTAGAATATTCACCTTTGACGTTATTTACATTGTGGTCCCAAATGTAATCCAAATAATCCATGTAAGTGACGATAAGATTCGAGCCGTCTTGGCCAGCAGGGCCTTGTGGCCCTTGCGAACCTTTAAGCCAACAAGCAGAAAAAGATACCGCCGTCACGATTAATAAAACCGCGACAACAAAATTATTTAAATACCATTTTTTATTAGACATTAAGTAAATCATAGCACTTAGTATGTGCAAGAGCAACCCTTTTCTGCCATTTATTTTTTACTTTCTATTCTTTTTGGATAGGCGGAGTGTTGCCGCACGGGTGCTTGCCAACATAAACAAGAATGTAAGTACCGCAAGCAACGACCACAGCCATGTATTGGATGTTTTTGCGCCTGTGCTTGTACCACCGCTTGCCGCATTTGCCACTTCACCGCTTACAATAAGACCAATACCACATCCGACAACCGCGAAGAAGTAGAACAGGGCGATAGCCGCGATTTTTTTGTTAAGGAACTTGTCAAGCGTTGCAAGAATGCGTTTGACATGCGGATATCGGGTGGCTTTTTCGTCCTCGACAGCGATGCTTGTAACCATGACATCAATATTTGTGTCCTTTTGTATACTTTCGTTTACATTTTTCATACAACGTATTGTAAACCATTGACGGAAAAAAGTCAAGCAGATACAATCTATTATGGAAAAAAACTTAAAAACTTTCATTTCGGTTTCTGGGAACCAAGCCGCATCAAGAATGGCCTATGCTATGTCCGAGTTGGCTGCGATTTACCCCATAACCCCGTCCAGCGACATGGCCGAGTATTACGATTCATTGGTCGCAAAGGGCACAAAAAACGCATTCGGGGTCATTCCCAAGGTAGTCGAGATGCAATCCGAGGCCGGCGCGGCGGGGACTTTGCATGGTGCCCTGGCCGGAGGCGCGCTTGGTACGACTTTCACTGCATCACAAGGTCTTTTGTTAATGATTCCTAACATGTTCAAAATTGCAGGCGAATTATTGCCAAGCGTTATGCATGTGTCGGCGCGTACTGTTGCCACCCATGCCCTGTCCATCTTCGGCGACCACAGCGATGTAATGTCGACGCGTTCTTGCGGTTGGGCAATGCTTTGTTCAAGCAACGTTCAAGAAGCACAAGACATGGCGCTTGTGGCGCATCTCGCAGCAATCAAGTCAAGTTACCCTTACCTGCATTTCTTTGATGGGTTCCGAACAAGCCACGAGATTAACAAAATTGAAGCGATTGACGATGAATTAATCAAAAAGATTTGCGCCGAGTTAGATATTAAAAAAGACATCGAGAAATTCAGGGGGCGGGCACTTAATCCCAACAAGCCTCACCAAGCAGGAACCGCGCAAAACCCAGACACATACTTTCAAAACCGCGAGGCATGTAACAATATATTGTGTAGTCTGCCAAATATACTACACAATATATTGGGGTCATTCAGTGAACTCACTGGCAGGAGTTATAAAGCATTTGAATACACCGGCGACCCGAAAGCCACGCGCGTAATTGTATCCATGGGCTCCAGTTGCGACACAATTGAAGAATATCTTAACGCCATGATGGACCCCAAAACAAAGTCTGTTGTTGACCGTGGCCTTGTTAGAGTCCGATTATACCGACCATTTGATGCAAAGGCTTTTATTGCATCAATCCCCACTACATGCAAGACCTTAACCGTTCTTGACCGCACCAAGGAAAACGGCGCCGTCGGTGACCCGCTTTATTTGGATATATGCACTGCCCTTATTGAAGCAGGTAAAACAAATATCAAAGTTGTTTCAGGAAGGTATGGATTGTCATCAAAGGAATTCACCCCCGATATGGTCGAAGCAGTTTTTAAAAACATGAAATTGGCTACACCCAAGAACCACTTTACAGTTGGTATCAACGATGACGTGACACACACAAGTCTTGATTACTCGGCACAATTGGCCACACCTCACATCACCCCCGAGGGCATGACGGAATGCGTGTTCTTTGGACTTGGAAGCGACGGAACTGTGGGCGCCAACAAGAACTCGGCCACCATCATATCTGACAAGACCGACATGTTCGCCCAGGCGTACTTTGTTTACGACAGCAAGAAATCGGGCGGTACGACGACAAGCCACTTGCGCTTTTCAAAACACCCGATTAAGCGACCATACTTGGTGAACTCCCCCACTTTTGTTGCGTGCCATAATCAGACATTCCTTAATAAATTCGATATGATTGGAGGGATTCAAAAAGGCGGTACATTCCTTTTGAACACCACTTATACAAAAGACGAGTTATTTAAAATCTTGCCCGCAGATGTTATCAAGACCATCGTCGAGCGCAATGTGAATTTTTACACTATTAATGCATACAAAATCGCGGGCGAATTGGGGCTTGGAGGCAGAATTAACACGATCATGCAGTCGGCGTTTTTCTATCTGACCAATGTTATTCCGTACAAAAACGCAGTCGGATACATGAAGGCCGCGATTGACAAGTCATACGGCAAAAAAGGCGCCACGGTTTTAGAGATGAACTATGCTGCCGTCGACAGTGCGGAAAAGAATTTGAACAAGATAT
>JAIRQZ010000022.1 GCA_031256235.1 Christensenellaceae bacterium
CATGACGCATTGCAACTATCACAGGTATATCAATTTTTTTGTCTCCGTTTTTTACTGTAATAACAGGAGCACCGTCAACATCGCGGCTTAAACGCATAGGTACGTTTTTAATGCCAAGATAAAAACTGTCTGTACGTGAAATTTCGGCTTGCATAACATCACGCGCAGGGCCTATGATTCCGACATTTTCATACGAGTTTTTTGGACCCACAAGGGTTACGCGCTCTTTACACAAGAATTGCTTTGGTTGGGACAATGGGCGATCGGGTGTTAACTTTGCACCTTTACCGAACAAAGCGGTTAGTCCGTCTTCATCCAAATGTATGTGGCGCACGCTTGTTTCGCATAAAACTTTCATAAAATAAATTATAACCTAAAGAAATTATTTGCAACTGATTTCTTCGTACTCGTCTTTCGTCATATTAACAAATTTAGATACTTTTTTAACAGATGGCGTCGAATAAGTTCGGCCGAAATACATCTCGGATGGGAAACGATACTTTTCACTCAGACTACGTAATTTTTTCATCAAATCACTATATAACACTATTTAATAATATGCAAGCATTTACGACAAATTTCTTAAATTAATTTTTCAAGCACTTGGTTAAGCAATAAAAAGCCTTTCCACGTGCAACGGATGTTGTCAACATGGGCTTCAAGAAAGCCCATATCAATCAAGTTTTTGACTACACTTGTTTTGGCCGAAAGAAGTTTTGCGGGTATACCCTTTGCAAGGCGGAGTCCCAACATGATTCTGTCGGCGTCCGTCCATGGCTCGTTAAAATGACTTTTGGCGCCCCGACCAAAGCCCAGCCACTCGCCGCATTCCCAATATGCAAGGTTGTGTTTGCATTCAAAGCCCGAACGCGCAAAGTTCGAGACCTCGTATTTTGCTATTCCGTATTTTTCAAGTTTGCATTCGATTCGCTTTTGTTGTTTGATACTTTTTCCGTCGTCAAAAGTTGCGTACTTATCGCTTGTCAAGCAATACGCCGAAATGTGCTTTACGACTTTAAGGTATCTGCTTGGCAAGACCAACTTTCCGCGCGGGATGCTGTGGATAAGGTCGATACTTACGTTGTCAAAATGTTTTGTGGCAAGTTTAATGGCGGTTTTGGCACAAGAAACATTGTGAACTCGGCCCAAAATTCCAAGCGTTTTATTGTGGAAACTTTGGACTCCGATTGAAATGCGATTGACGCCGTATTTTTTATAGGATTTAAGTTTTTCCTCCGTCAACGAGTTGGGGTTGCATTCAATACTGATTTCGGCATCGTGGGCAACATTAAAATTTTGGCGAATGGTGGCAAGTATTGCACCGATGTGCGTCGCATCAATAAAACTTGGGGTGCCACCGCCGAAGTAAATTGTTTTGGCAGTGTAATTTTTGGCTTGGATGCTTCCCTTTTTTACATCATTAATTAAACTCAATATGTAAGCGTCGACATCGCCACCCACAGACGATTCAAAGTCGCAATATGGGCAACGGCGTTCACAAAACGGAATATGGATATAAATTGATAACGGCTTCATATTTTAAGTATTGAAATAAATGCCTCGGACGGCACTTCGACATTGCCAAGCATGCGCATTCGTTTCTTTCCTTCTTTTTGTTTTTCCAAAAGTTTGCGTTTGCGACTGATGTCACCTCCATAACATTTGGCCAAAACGTCTTTTCGCATCGCCTTGACAGTTTCACGCGCCAAGATTTTATTGCCGATTGCGGCTTGAATGGGGACTTCGAACATTTGGCGCGGGATGACATCTTTTAACTTTTCTACAATAGCCTTGCCGCGTTCATAGGCGCGTTCCTTGTGAACGATAAGCGATAATGCGTCACAAACTTGGGCGTTCAACATAATATCCATTTTTACAAGGTCGCTTACGACATAGCCGTCGTCACTATAATCAAGCGACGCATACCCGCGGGAGCAACTTTTCAATTTGTCGAAAAAGTCGTACACAATTTCATTAAGAGGCATGCGATATTTTAATGTTGCACGCGAAACGCCTTCGGTTCGGCCTCCACCGTAAACAATATCAACAAGTTCGCCCCGACGGCTTTTGGATAATTCCATTAATGGGCCTATGTATTCTTGCGGAGTAAATATATCAAGTTTGACAAAGGGCTCTTCCAAAGTTGCGATTTCGGTAGGCGCGGGCATGTTTGCGGGGTTCGAGATTTCAACTATGGACTTGTCGGTTTTCGTGATGCGATATCGGACGCTTGGCGCGGTTGTTATTAATGTAAGATTGAATTCGCGCTCTAATCTTTCGGTGATAATTTCCATATGCAAAAGCCCAAGGAACCCTACGCGGAAACCAAACCCAAGCGCGGTGGAAGTTTCGGGTGCGAATTCAAGTGATGCGTCGTTCAATCGTAGTTTGTCTAATGCATCTTTCAAGTCATTGTACCTGTCGCCATCGCTTGGGAAAAGTCCCGAAAATACGACAGGTTTGACTTCTTTGTACCCAGAAAGTGCGGTTTTCGCTGGGTTATTTGCCAATGTGATTGTGTCGCCGACACGGATTTCGGCGATTGTTTTGATGCTTGCCGTGATATATCCGACATCGCCTGCACGCAAAGACTCGACCGATTGTTGCTTTGGGTTAAAGATTCCAACTTCGACGGTGTCGAAAGTTTTGCCTGATGACATAAACTTTATTTTGCTACCCGCGGTTACCGCGCCGTCGATGATACGCACAAAGCATATTGTCCCGCGATAATTGTCATAAAAACAATCAAAAACAAGGGCCTTTAACGGCGCAGTGGAATCACCTTTTGGCGCGGGTAAAAGCGTTATGATTTGTTCGATGACATCGTCGATGCCTATCCCCTCTTTGGCGCTGACCAATGGGGCAAGGCCTGCGTCGATGCCGATGATGTCTTTGATTTCCTTACGCACAACTTCGGGGCGCGCGGCAGGCAGGTCGATTTTGTTGATAACAGGCACGACTTCCAACCCGTTGTCGATTGCAAGATACGCATTTGCAAGGGTTTGGGCTTCGACACCTTGGGCGGCGTCAACAATTAAAATAGCGCCTTCGCATGCGGCAAGAGAACGTGACACTTCATATGTAAAGTCCACGTGACCTGGGGTGTCGATAAGGTTTAATGTGTATTGCTCTCCCCTGTATTTATAAAACATCCTTGTCGGGGTCAGTTTTATCGTAATCCCGCGCTCGCGTTCCAA
>JAIRQZ010000002.1 GCA_031256235.1 Christensenellaceae bacterium
GTCCGGGCTGCGATGTTTTTTCTATGGTCCTTCGCATAGACCGAGCCGCCGATTTAGAGTTCGACGGAGACTGCAGAAGATTTCGCACCTTTGCAGACTGCACGTGTGTAGTTTATCATGCGGTTTGGGGTTTGTGACGAGGGACTGACAAAAAGTTTACATAAAAGTTAGGAGTGTTACGTAACTATACGGTATGAAAGAATTTCAAAGGGCAATTCCGCAGTGCCGTGCGTGCACCGAAAGTGACAAAAACGCAAAGCGGGAAAGTGTGCATCTTATGGGTATTTTAAGTGATGAGATTGCAAGAATTGAGGTGCTTGACGATGACATCGCGGATGAGCAACGGGCTTTTTTAGAGGATGCTGTTGACGAAATCAAGAAGCAAGCCAAGATAATTCCGTTTTGCAAGGATTGCATTAAAGTTAACATTGACAATCGCATGCAGTAGTGTAGTATAAACGTAATGAAGAAGTTTCTTTTGAAACTTAAGGACTGTGCAATTGGCGCGACGCCCATTATTGTCCTTATTGCATGCGTAAATTTCATCAAACCTATGCCGACAAGTTTGCTTGTGCCCTTCATTATAAGTTGTTTTATGCTGTTATTAGGGCAGGCTTTGTTCCTTGTCGGCGTTGACAGCAGTATACTTGTCATGGGCGAGTTGGTCGGAAGCAATATACGCAAGTTAAGGAAACTTTGGGTCGTTTTGTTGTTTGGCTTTTTGTTTGGCACTATGGCCACCGTCGCGGAGCCTGCCGTCACTGTTGTTTCAAACCTTGTGCATGCTGTTAATTCCGATATCAATCCGTGGCTTATGACTTTTGTCGTTTCAAGCGGGATTGGTATCTTTGTTTCCTATGGATTATTTCGAATTTTCAAAAGCGTTTCCATTAAGTGGTCGTTTTTCATATCGTATCTTTTTACTTTTGTGCTTGCCATTGTTACCAACTTTGTAGCGCCCGAGTTTGTGGCCGTCGCGTTCGACTTCAGTGGCGCCACGACAGGTGTTATTACTGTGCCGTTTATTTTGGCACTTGGCGTCGGCGTTGTCGCGGTTTTGGGCAGGCATGACACGGGCGACAGTTACGGCTTGATTGGGTTGGCTTCGGTTGGGCCGATAATCACGATGTGCATAATGGGCCTTATTTTTGGCGGGGGAAGTGTTGGGGCTTTGCCACCCGCCACCACGCTTGATTTTTTACCGACTTTTTTATCAAGCGCGCAAAATATCTTTATTGCCTTGTTGCCCATAACGGTCGTGTTTTTTATTTTTAACTTTGCATTTATAAAGTTGCCCAAGAAACAAGTTTTGCGTACCGTATTTGGGATATTGGTAACGATTTGCGGGCTTATGTTGTTTTTGACGGCAATCAATTTCGGTTTTTCGCCTGCGGGGCGATTTATCGGCGAGGCCTTTTCCGACCCAAGGCGGGCAAGTTGGTTCAAATATATTTTGATTCCGTTTTGTTTCGTGCTTGGCTTTGCGATTGCCATGTCGGAAATTGGAATCAGGGTTCTTGCCATACAGGTCGAACAAAACACTGTCGGCCGTATAAAGAAGAACACAATTATATTGACCCTTGCGATTGGAATGGCCTTGACGATGACTTTTGGAATTTTGAGGATTTTGTTCAATGTCAATATTTTGTGGTTTTTGATTCCTATTTTCGTGTTCGGCCTTGCGTGCATGCCTTTCATCGACAAGATGTTCGTTGGCATAGGCTTTGATTCGGGCGGGGTAGCAAGCGGGACCATAACCGCGGCGTTTGTTGTGCCTTTTTCCATGGGGGTGCTTTCCAACCTTGGCCGACCAGTCAATCTTATGGTTGACGGCTTTGGCATGATTGCCTTTATAGCAAGCATACCTGTCGTGGCGGTATCGGCCCTTGGCTTGATTTACGCCTATGAAGTGCGGAAGGTGCAAAGGCACCACTTGGCCGCGCCAGAAGCGCATTTAACCGCCGTAAATTACGTCTTGGCCGTCATAACGCGCAAGGCCAATGAGGACGCTGTGCTTGGCAAGTTGGCGGAGAGCAGCGCCCATGTAGAGCCTTTGGCAACTTTCGATACAATCAGTTTTGCCCACCACTTTTTGAACCCGTTTGAGTATTCAAAGGAGGGCTATTTGTCTTTGTTTGTTGTTTCGAAAGGCGACGCCGACAAGTTAATCAAAATGCTTGAGACGGATTTGGGCTTTTCAAAGGAAAACACTGGAATTGCTTTTACTATCCCGTTGGATGGGTTAGAATTAAGGAGGAAAAATGGATAAAAAGTTGCTTATGATTGTTGTCAATCGCGGGTTCGCCGAGGCCGTTGTGGAAGAAACAAGGCTTCATGGCGCCACGGGGGCGACGGTATTGAATGGGCGTGGCTCGGCAGGTATTGGTGAGAGGTTTATGGGTATGGAGATTACGCCCGAAAAAGAAGTTATTTTAATTATTACCGATTCAAAAATCGCAAGCCTTGTGCATAAAAAGGTTGACGAGTTTTTTACGGCAAACTTGGCGGCGGGGGGATTGAGTTTTGTTTTGCCTGTCGGCCATATGACAGGGAAAGAAGGCAAGGAGTAACATGAAAGACACAAAAGAATATGCGGACTATTCCGAAAAAGAGATTAAGTACGTTTGTACGAACTTTAAGGCGCGCAGTGCGGGAAGTAAGACCGAGGTCGCGGCAAGCGAATACCTTAAGGGCGAGATTGAAAAGGGTGGGTGGGCCGACAAAGTCGAAACACAGAAGTTTCGGGTGCAACCTCATTCGTTGATGTTGTTTACGAAAATCATACCCTTCATTATGGCCACGGGCGGGGCTTTGTTTTTTATAAACCCGATAATAACGTTGGGGTGCACGGCGCTGTGTTTCTTTATTTTGATATCTACGCTTATATTTTATTGGCAGATTTTTGATTTCTTGTTGCCGAGGCGCACTTCGCAAAACCTTGTTGCGACGCGTTCCGCCACGGGTGAGACAAAGCGACGAATCATTTTCGGGGGGCATGTGGATGCGGCTTATGAGTGGCAACTTTTCCGCGGGCTTGGCAATATTGGTTTTAAACTTGTGTCTTTTATTGCGATTTTCAGCATGTTGTTTGCGACTGTCATTAGCGTCGTAATTATTGCGGGTGTCGATTACCATTGGTGGATGAACATTCCGCTTGGGACGCTTATATTGTCGCATGTGTTCATTTTGTTTTTTAATAATTATCATGAAGTTGTTGACGGCGCCAACGACAACATGACGGGGACCATGATTGCGATTTCGGTTTTAAAATACATGCATGAAAACAAAATCAGTTATGAAAACACCGAGGTTATTGCCCTTGTCACGGGTGGGGAAGAAGCGGGCTTGCGCGGGGCAAAGGCCTATGCACGTCGTAACAAGGATTTTTTGCGCGACAAAAATATTGAAACAGTTTTCATCGCCATTGAAACAATTCGCGACTTTCATTACTTTAAGATTTGCGACCGCGACCTTAATGGACTTGTTCGTGCCGACAGGCGGGCGGTTAAGTTGCTTGATACCGCAAGTGAACGTTTGTACGGTACGGCCTTGCCCCATATTGCGATTGTTCCCGGGGCATCCGATGCCGCGGCGCTTCAACAGGCCAAAATTCCGTCCGTGTGTCTTTCGGGTATGGACCCAAGGCCGTCCAAGTATTATCATACACGCTATGATAACGCCAACAACTTGGATGTACACAGCATTCAACGTGGGATTGAAATTTGTTTAAAGAGCCTTGAAGTTTTTAATGAGTCTGGACTTGGTTCTTAAGCCTTTTTTTCAGTCTTTCGTTTTTTCTTGAGGTACAGAAGTGTGGTTCCGCTTGCAACCAAAGTTATAGCGATGCCTGCCGATACGCAGGATATGATTACGATGTCCGTGTAATCAAGCCACGAGCCTGGGGGCGTGTATGGCTCTTGACCTGGGGCCATTTTTGTTTTCACAATAAGCGGAGCCGACAGTGTGCCCGATTTGTGTATCGCCGAGGCTTTTGTGCGCGCGTAGACGTAGTATGTGGTGTTGGCTTTTAAACTTGTAAAGGTCGTTGTGGTGGTTGCGCTTGCCGTTCGCCAAATGATTTTGCTTAAGTCTGTTGTCTGTTCTGTGCTTATGCCGAATTCGACCATTAGTTCGTCGTAGGGCTCGTCAATCGTCACGTTGTCAATCGCGGGCAAGGTAATCATGGAATGCGTTGCGATTACTTTGGTCAGGGCGGGCATTACTGGGCATATGCTTTGGGAATAAAGAAAAAGGAATATTTCGATACTGTCGGAAACGCCCGCGACTGTGGCGGTTACTGTTATGAACGGGGAGGTTTCGACTTCGTCTATGGTAAGTTCGCCTCGTTTGCCAGGTGCGTTACTTATGCTTGTATATGCAAGCGCGTGGCCTTCGTAGTCGACGACGCTCCAGGTAACGATTGCTGTGTTGTCCAAAACCGCGACATTGCTGCCATTGTTTTTGTAGACGCTTGCCGTGAATGTATTGGTTTCGCCAAGTGCCATTTCCGTGACGCCGCCGTTAATGAATACCTGTATGACGCCTGTGACTGTAGTTGACGGAATGGCATTTGTATGTGTGCCCACGGTCGTTCCAAGGTTTTGAAGTTTTATGCTCACGGTGTATTCGCCGTCGACACCGATAAACGCATCATTTGCGATTGAATGCGTGCCGTTGCGGGGCTCGGTCTTTGTAATCGTGAAGTCAAAAGCATTGTCAAAATTGCTTCCCAGTCCCGCGTTGATTACCTGGGTAACATCGGCCTCGTCGGTTGATGTGATGCCCGTAAGTGTGGCTCCGATCGCGGTGTTGAATTCCGTCATGCTTGGTGCGTGGAATCCGAAACCGACACCGCCAAGCGTAACGGTACCGACGAGGTTAACGTTTTCGATTGTGCCTGTTACGTTGCCGAATAAAAGTTTGCCGTATTCGCCAGCATTTGCGTTAAGATTTATTATTACAAAACCGTTGCCGTCGAATGCGCCTGCGAAAGTGCGGGGGAATGCCGAAAGGGAGCCACCTATGTGTCCGATTGATTCCCAATCCGAGATTGATACGGCATTTATGTTTGCGGTAAGTTTGACCGTTTGTCCGACAAAGTCGTCGCCTTGATTTACGTCGTCCGCGAACTGCATAAGGTCTTGTATATTCGCGATTGCAACGAAATCGTTGCTTGCCGCATTTACGGCGGGCTTTAATCCCCTTGGTGTTATCGAAGCAAGGGTGATTGTAATTATTAAAATGCTTGTTAAAAGCATGAATTTTTTAAACATACAAGATACTAGCAATTTTTTCTCCGCGTGTCAACCATACGCAATATTATAAATCATTTGATACATTTAAATGCTTGTAGTATACTATTAGTGTGAACAAAAGAAGCGTCGTTTTGCGAAGAATCCTTATAGCTTTGTCATGTTTTTGCTTTGCAATTTTGGGTTTCATCGGCCTTTTAGTGCCCAACGGCGATGCTTCGGATTTTGGTGGCGGGCTTTCAAAGTTCGATAACTTTACAGACAATACGATGCAAGTTATTCGGCAATATACGCCCGAGAACTTGGTGTTTCCGCAAAGAATTTCGATTAATGACTTTAACGCGGATGAATATTCGGGTTTTGAGATTGAATACCTTGATGACGAGGTCATGGTTTCGCGCCCTTTTCAAATGTGTAGGCTTATGGTGCAGTCTCGCAAGCGAAAGTTTGATACGATGGGTGCGGTTGCGCACACAAAGGGATATAAAAGAATCCATATCCTTCAATACGAAACCGAGGAACAAACAAGGGAAGCATATCAATACTACTTAAGTCAATCTTGGGTGGATTCGGCTATGCCCGATTTTGTGGTAACCGCAGATGATGACAGGCCTGCGAGCGCGCCTGTGCAAACGTATCGGTCTTGGGGCGGTGCGCGTATCGGGGCGCCCGGGTATTACGATTATTTGAGCATGAAAGTCGCAACCAAGCGCACGGTTGTCGTTGCGGTGCTTGATACCGGGATAACTTCTGTTCACCCCGAATTTGCGGGCCGTATCGTTTCAAGTAGTTATCATCGCAATTATTCTATCGGCCAATCGCCTGTGTTTTTGGGTACTGCTTTTGGCAATTATAACGGCAACGTGGCAGATGGTAACAGCCACGGCACACACGTATCGGGTATTATTACCGACATCACAAAGAATACAAACGTAAAAATCTTGCCTATAAAGGTTTTGACGGACGAGGGGCCTGGAGGCTCGGTTGGTATCGTTTTGGGCATGGCTTATGTATCGGAACTTGCCGCGGCGGGCGGATGCGACGGCGCACCCATTGTCGCGATGAACATGAGTCTTGGCGGGACGCGCGATTCTTACTCGAATGTCATAAGTAACGCTACACATCGAGACGGGACCGAGGATATCATTGCAGGGGCGTTAAGCAACGGTGTCGTCACGGTTGTTGCCGCGGGTAACAATGGACAAGACATCGACTCGATCCATTACTGGCCTGCGAGTTGTCGAAACGCCGTGACCGTTGCGTCTATCGACAGCAGTGGTGTCAAGGCGTCGTCTTCAAACTGGGGCAGTGCGGTTAATATCGCTGCGCCAGGTGTAAGCATAAGTGCCGCGTTTAATGACGGCTATGGTTACGTGTACAAATCGGGTACGTCCATGGCCACGCCTCATGTCGCGGCGGTGGTCGGGCTTTGGCAATCGGATTCCAACAATAACTATACGGCCACTCAAATCGTAACTATGCTTCAAGACAACGCCGTATTGACTGCGGGTGCGACAGGGTGGACGCCAGAATACGGCTATGGATGCGTAAACGCAAACATACAGCCTGTCACTTTTAACATCAACGCTATTGCAGGGCCTGGGGGCTCGATTACCTCGAGTGGCAATCTTGCATACGCATACCGAAGTTCCAAGACATTTACTTTCACTGCCGACAGTGGTTATTTGGTCGATGTGGTCACCATTGATGGCGCCGTTACCCAGTTGTATGGTAACTCGTATACTTTTTCCGACATAAGCGCCAACCATACGATTGATGTAACTTTTAAACCTGTTATAACTATAACTGCGGCTATGAGTTTCGGCGGAACCATGAGCCCATACGGAAACGTTGTGGTTGACGAAGGTGCAAGCCAAACCTTTGTAATCCAGGCCAGCCCTGGACATTGTATCCACAGCATACTTATCAATGATGTTGCAGTAAACGATATCGTTGACCCGACATTACCATATACTTACACATTCACGGGTGTGACATCGAACCAACGCATAGATGTACACTTCCGACTTATCCCGTACGATATCGTTGCCTCGGCTGGCTCGAACGGCTCGATGACCCCAAATGGAACGATAGAAGTAAGTCACGGTACAAATCGGTCTTTCCAAATCACTCCCGACCAAGGCTATATAATCAACCAGGTTCTTGTTGACGGTGTTGCTGTTCCTGTCGCCGACCCCGATGTCACATTCACCTATACGTTTGTAAATGTAACCGCTCCGCATACCATCAGTGCGACCTTCAAGGTTCCGAGCACGGACTCGACTTTGACGGGGCTTGTGCTTACCGTAAGAACCCAAACAAGCAGTCCGGCTGGACTTGTGGGCACAACAGTTGCCTTAAGCCCCGTGTTCGACCCAGATACTTATCAATACACCGCCACAGTGTCAAGTTCCGTGACGGGCATCACAATCAATCCAAGCCCAAACGCGGACGCCCGCAACGTTGATTACCAAGCCGACATCGATGTCAACTTTGGTGGCAATTTGGTTCTTATTCGCGTTACGGCCGAAGACAAATCAACCGCCACGTACCGTATTTTGCTTACAAGGACGGCGCGGGCTGTCACCTCGGTTTCTGTGCAGGACCTGCCGTTAATGACAGTGTACGAGGTCGGCGACACCTTGAATTTGTCTGGTCTTACAGTCCTAATCAGTTACGATAACGGCGAAACCTTGTTCGCGGCTTATGGCTCGGCCGAATTCGACCTGACTTGGATTACCACACCTTTGGGCAACGTTACGGCTACAGCGGGCTCCAAGATGATAACGGTAAGGCTTTCGACATTCATATCGGATGTGTTTTCTGTAACCGTAAAAGTGATTCCGACAAAACAAATCACCGATATCAAAATCAAAGTATACCCTTTCAAAGTAAGTTATAAGGTCGGCGACACGGTTTCGTTGGCGGGCCTTGTGATAACTGTGAACTATAACACCGGGGCAAGCGACGACCTTTTTTACGAGGACTTTGCACAAGCAGGCATAACCTATACGTTCCTTGACGGGATTACACTTACCGAAGGTCCGAAACTGATTAACGTGTACTATCAAGGCAAAGAGTCGGGCTTTGCCATAAACGTATCGCGCGTTGTTGCGCCGCCTCCGAATGAAAAAGAACTTCAAGACGGCGAGCAAGACGATGAAAAACCTTCGGTTATTCCGTATGTGGTCGCGGGCGCTGGGGTAGGGCTTGGTGGAATTTTCACAGGCACGGGCATTTGGGCCACACGCATCAGACGACGCAAAATGAAATAATGGAGGTGATAACAACCCGCTTCGCGGAACGTTGTCCCCTCTGCGCTTCGCTGGAGGTGATAACGGGATTCGAACCCGTGACCTCGTCCTTACCAAGGACGTGCTCTACCGACTGAGCCATATCACCGTACAATGCATATTAATATACTCCGCTTCATAAATATTTTCAAGGAGAATATTAAAATGTTCGAAAAAATTAAACTTCCGTACCCGTTCAGCGGCCTTGAGCCCTACATAGACACAAAGACTATGATGGTTCATTACGAGCGCCACTATGGTGCATACGTGGATAATCTTAACAAGTATATTGCAGAGAATCCTGCGCTTGCGGGCTTGTCGTTGGAAGATCTTTTAAGGAACTATCCAGACGATGAGCAAATACGTCACAATGCTGGAGGCGTGTTCAATCATGAATTTTTCTTTACGGGGATGAGACCAGGGGCAAGGAGCCAAATTATCATCGGGTTAAGTGGCAAGTTGTTGCAAAGTATCAACCGGGATTTCGGTTCGCTTGAGGAGATGAAAAATCAATTCTCGGCGGCGGCCAATGGGGTATTCGGTTCAGGATATGCGTGGCTTGTTGCCTATCCGAACAAGAAACTTGCCATTATCACCACCGAAAACCAAGACACGCCAATCCAAATGGGGTTGAAACCGTTGCTTTGCATCGACGTTTGGGAGCATGCCTATTATTTAAAACATCTTAATTTACGCGCCGACTATGTACGGGACTTTTGGTACTTGGTTGATTGGGTGCGCGTAGCCGAACGTTTAGGCTGATTACTTTTTCAAATTTTCGGGATTCAAAGCGGTCAATTCCTTTGGCAGGAAGAGGCCGTTTTTTCGTATAAGTTTGCCGTCAAAGTAAACTTCGCCACCCTTCAAGATTATGTCCCAATGGAGTTGACTGTGGTTTACTTTGCTTTGGTCTTTATAATTTTCGGGATAGCCGTTGCCACAAGCAAGGTGAATCGAGCCAGATATTTTTTCGTCGAACAGGGTATTGTTCATGGGCTTTGTAATAAAGGGGTTGACGCCGAACGCGAACTCGCCAAGATAACGTGCGCCTTCGTCGCCGTCAAGTTCCTTTATAAGGGACTTGGTGTCGCTTGACGAGGCATTGATGACTTTGCCGTCTTTGAATTCAAGTTCGATGTCGCTGTGGATAATGCCGTTATGAAGCGAGGGAATATTGAATTTGATTTTGCCGTTGGCGCTGTCGCGGACGGGACTTGTCATTAACTCGCCGTCGGGGATATTGCATGTTCCTGCGCACGGGGTCGCAAGTTGACCCTTGATTGAAAACGTAAGGTCGGTGTCGGGGGCAACGATGCGGACTTTGTCGGTCTTTTCCATGAGGGCCTTAAGAGGTAACATGGCTTTGTGCATTTTTGCGTAGTCCATGGTGCACACATCGAAGTAAAAGTCTTCGAACGCTTCGTATGACATTTGCGCCATTTGAGCCATTGAAGGTGATGGCCAATCCAAAATGACCCAGTTTTTCTTGGCACAACGCACATCCACGTGAATGGGCTTGCCGTAGTGTTTTGCGTGCAAGGTCTTTTTATCAAGCGGTACATCGGCGCTTTCAAAACTGTTTTTGGCCGAATAAATTCCGATATATGCGTCAGCGCCTTCGAACATGGGCAGGGTGTACTTGCACATCGTTTTGGACAATTCTTCGGTCATGCCCATCATGACTTCACGGTTTATGGTTTCTTCCGATATGCGGACGAACGGGTACGCTCCTATCGCATAGACTTGGCGCACAAGTTCGACGACGATTTCGCGCGAACGATAACTTGCCTCGATGATTATTGATTGTCCTTTTTTAAGTTTCACACTGTAGCCAAGTAGGTTTTTGCAAAGTTTTGCAATTCGTGGGTCTTTCATATTATTCTCCTTTTTCCAAGACGATTTTAAGAAACGTCTTTTTGCCTTTTTTCACGGTAAATACAGATTTTGTCGGCATATAATTTAAGTCCGTAATCTTTTCATTGTCAATCAAAATTGCTCCGCCTGTTATCATTTCGCGTGCCTCGCGTTTGGATTGTATTATGCTTGTAAGTGCCAAAATGTCAACAAGGCTTTGCCCTTGTGCTTTGATTTTTTCGGTGGGGATGTTTTCCCACGGGGCGTTCCCCCTCGTAAGCCCCCCCTCGCCGTGAATTTTCTTGGTCACTGATTCTGCCATAAGTCTTTTTGCCGTAATAATGTCGTCTTTGCACATTTTTGCAATGTCGGCTGTGGGTATGTCAGTGAAGAACCGCAACAACCGCTCGACGTCTTGGTCGAACACGTTGATAAAGTGTTGATAACATTCATAGGCGGCGTTTGTGCCTCCGCGTGAAACCCAAAGCACGCCTTTTTCGGTTTTGCCCATTTTGGTTCCGTCGGCTTTGACAAGCAATGGGTTGCACATGCCGATAAGGGTAGGACGGGGCTTGCCGTTGGCAAGGGCTTTTTTGCGCCCAAGTTCCACACCCGCACAGATGTTGGCCCATTGGTCGCTTCCTCCGATTTGCAGGGTGCAGTTGTGCTTTTCGTTAAGATGGACAAAATCATTTGCTTGCATGGTCATATAGCACATCTCGCCAAGTGTAAGCCCGTTTCCAAGGCGATTTTTGTAACAGTCGTGCGTCAACATCTCGGCAACAGGGAAATTCATTACTACCTCCCTTACAAACGAAACAAAGTTTTCTGTTTTCATCCAATCTGCGTTATAGACTATTTTGGCCGATTTTGTGTCGATGAAGCGGTCAAGGATGCTTGCAATTTCATGCGCGTTTCGGTCAACGGTTTCTTGGGTCATCATTTGGCGCATGTCGGTCTTGCCACTTGGGTCGCCAATCATGGCGGTCGCGTTACCGATAAGCAGTATTCCGTGATGCCCGTGGTCCTGTAGTATCTTAAAAACCTGTAATGCAAAAAAGTGCCCGATGTGCAAGTTGTCCGCTGTTGGGTCGACACCCAGATAAAATGTGATTGGCTTTTCAAGGGCTTTCTTTAACTCGGCTGTGTGAGTACAATCCTTTATAAAACCGCGCTCGTGTAAGATATTAAAAGCATTAGATGGATTCAAGTTCATATTTGTCTCCTTTTGTTTTGTCGCCAAATATTACGATGTTGGGTGTGCCAAGTTTCTTTGCGTCGTGGATTTTTGCTCCGAAAGTTACGTTCGTGCGGTCGTCAAGAATGCTTTCGGCCTTGTGTGTCGCATAGAACTTTTCGGCGTCGGTTTGGCGGGCGGGAGTATATATAATTTGGTACTTGTACGGGGCGACGCATTCGGGTAACGAGATTCCAATCACGTTGCCATTCGCGTCACGGCGGGCACTTGTTTCATAAATGACGGCCAAAAGACGGCTTACCCCGATGCCATAGCATCCCATCCAAAAGGGTTGAGCCTTGTCACTGGCGTCGCGGTATGTTGCGTTCATGGTTACCGAGTATTTATCCTTGCCAAGCGCGAAGATGTGCCCGAATTCGATTGTGCGGGCCTCTTCGCATTTTTTTGGGTCGATTTTGTACTTGTCCAAAACCTCGAGGTTGTAACCTTTGCCTGTCTTTTTATCGATATAGATTGTGTCTTCGCCAGCGGGGTGGACGAACATAAATTCCTCGCTGTTGTCGCCTCCGATTGCGCCCGAATCGGCCGTTACGGGGATGACCGCAAGGCCCAATCGTTTGAAGATTTCAAAATACGCGGACTTCATTTTTACATAGGTCTCGGTCATGGCCTTTTCGGTCATGTCGAAACTGTAGGCGTCCATCATGTTGAAGTTCTTGCCACGCAGTAGATAGCCACGATTGCGTAACTCGTTACGGAATTTTGGTCCAATTTGGTAATAGGTCGCGGGCAGGTTTTTGTATGACTTGATTTGTTTCTTTGCAAAGTTGACTATGGCTTCCTCGGCGGTAGGGGCCACGCAAAAGTTGCCTTTTTCGGTTTTGACCACAAGCATTGTGCCGTCGCGGACGTATGGGTCCCAACGTTTGGATTCTTGCCACAAGGATTCGGGTTGCAAAATCGGCAAGGATACTTCGGCGCATCCGATTTCGTCCAACACATCGCGTATGATTTGCTCGATTTTGCCCATAACGCGAAAGGGCACGGTGCCGTAACCAAAGATTCCGCTTGCGTATTGCACAAGTTGTCCAGTTTGGAATAAAAGGTCTTGGACGGGGAACATTTCATCAAGTTTTGCGATTTTCGCGGGCTCGAAGCCCATGGTTGATAGTTTCATATTGCCATTTTATCGTAAACGGTGTATAATGGCAACATGAAATTACACAGCCAACTTTTTTTATCGTCGCACTGCAAGCGCCGTGGCGTGATTGTCGAGTTACGGCAACGTAGGCAAAACGGCGAAGATATCACGGCCGACGCATACTTGCTTATGAATGCTTACGAGGGCGAAATACGCTCGCTTAAAACTCTTCAAAACCCCACAGAAGTGCAACAAAAGCGCCTTGTAAAACTTGAAAAATGTTATGGTATTGCCACCAAACAATTAGACACATCGTGCAAAAACATGTAAAGTTGTACCATGGAAAAAGAATTGAAAGCGTTGAAGACCCTTGCGGATTGCCAAGCCTTTCATGCCAAGTACCTTGGTAAAAGCGGCGAGATTACAAAACAGTTGCAAGGATTAAAAGACATTGAACCGTCGAAACGTGCGACTCGCGGGGCAGAGTTAAACATTTTGCGTCGCGAAACCGAAGAGAAGTTATTTAAAATACAACACGACATCGAGGCCGCCGAGGCCAATGCTAAGTTGATGAACGACCCATTAATTGATGTGACCAACCCTCTGACGTACACGGCGAGGCCATCGGGTCCAGGGGTCACCCCTGGTGGGTTGCATCCGATTACGCAGGTTATCCGTGAAGTCGAAGAAATCTTTGCAGGCATGGGCTTTATTATCGAGGACGGCCCAGAAATCGCCACCGAGTACGAATGCTTTGACGCGCTGAATTGCCCCCAAGAACACCCCGCGCGCGATATGCAGGACACGTTTTGGTTAAGTGACGGTAGGTGTTTGCGCACTCAAACAAGTGCGTGGCAAAACCACATGATGAAAAAATACGGGCCAGAATTTCGTGCGATTTGCCCTGGTCGGGTCTTTCGTAACGAAGCCTTGGATGCCCGCCACGAAAACACTTTCTTTCAATGCGAAGGCATGATGATTGGAAAAGACATATCTATAGCCAACCTTATTTATTTCATGAAGGCGGCCTTGACCGCGGTGTTCAAAAAAGACATTAATATTCGGTTGCGTCCCGGATACTTTCCATTCGTCGAACCAGGGTTCGAGTTGGACGCAAGTTGTGTATTTTGTAAAAGCGGCGAGCATTGCCCCGTATGCAAAAGCAGTGGGTGGGTTGAATTTTGTGGTTGTGGGATGATACACCCCAACGTATTGCGTGAAGGTGGCATAGACCCGACCAAGTACCAAGGCTTTGCATTCGGCTTCGGCATCACAAGATTGGCGATGCTTAAATACGACCTTAACGATTGCCGATGGTTCAATTCGGGAAACCTTGAGTTTTTGCAAGGAGGCACAAAATGAAAATATCATTAAATTGGCTTAACGAATTTGTGAATTTGGGTGGCATAGACATCCGCGATATTGTGTCGCGCTTTTCATTAACTACCGCCGAAATCGAAGGCTATGAAATCAAGAAGCCCAAGTTGGATGCTGTCGTCGTTGAAATCCTGACGTGTGAAAAGGTCGCGACAAGCAACAAACTTTCAAAACTTACAATAACCGACGGCAAGAAAAAGTACCAAGTCGCTTGTGCCGCGCCCAATGTTCGGGTCGGATTAAAAACCGCATGGGCAAATGTCGGTACGAAAGTACTTGCCGGAATCGAAAGCACAGGCATGTGCCTTGGCGCGGACGAGTTAGGCATGTCGAACCTTCATGAAAGCATAATCGAACTTGATTCATCTGCGAAAGTTGGTGCTCCGATTGCCGAAGCGCTTCCATTTATTTGCGATACCATTATTGAGATTGATAACAAAAGCATTACGAATCGTCCCGACCTTTGGGGCCATTATGGCATTGCTCGCGAACTTGCGTGCATTTTTGACCGCGAACTTAAACCGCTTAAAAAAACAAGTCTTACCGATATTGCATTGCTTCCCGAAGTCCCTGTAAAGATTGAAAGCGACTTGTGCCAATCATTCGGCGCAGTCAAGGTCAAAAACATCACACGCAAAGTCACGCCCCTTGAGATGCAGGCACGGCTGTTTTACCTTGACATCAATCCGCACGGCTTCTTGGTGGACTTAAGCAACTATATAATGTTGGAAGTCGGCCAACCTAACCATGCATACGACGGCGCATCCTCGGTGCGATTAAGCGCGTCCAAAGGCCTTCGAGACGGGGAAGTCTTTACCACTCTTAAGGGGCAAGTCATAAAAGCCGACATGGCAGAAGAAATGCTTTTCATAAAAAATAATGGCTCGGCGGTGGCTTTGGCGGGAATTATGGGTGGCCAAGAAAGTGGTATAAATGCGGACACAATCGACGCAGTGTTCGAGTTCGCGACGTTTGACTCGGGCTCGACCCGAAAGACCGCCGCTGGTTTAGGAATCCGAACCGACGCAAGTGCCCGATTTGAAAAGTCTTTGGATACAAATCTTAACCTGTTGGCCGCCGAGCGCATGGTTTACCTTTTGAACAAGTATGACAAGAAGGCAAGTCCAGCGTCAAAATGGTCGTACAAAACAACTCGTGAAACCAAGCCCATTGCCTTGCGTGTTGATACCGCCTATGTCGAAAAGTTTTGCGGTGTAAAATTTATTTGGAAAGACATCATAAAAAAACTCACGGCCTTGGGTTTTGAGCCAACCATGGTTTTTCCGTCGGCCGACGCCTTGGATGTGGTGGTTCCAACTTGGCGTGCAACAAAAGACGTCACTATGCAGGCCGACATTATCGAAGAAATTGTGCGTACTTATGGATACGACAAAATCGTACCGATGCCTCCGCGCGTCGACGTGGAACCGATCGCCCAACCCGTCAAAAAAGTCCTTGTCAATCGTTTGAAAGACGCCCTTGCAAATGTGCATGGGTTGCAAGAAGTTCATACCTATATTTGGTCGGACACCCCGTCAAAGTTAAAGGTCATCAACAGTTGCATAAAAGGCTGTGACTATGTACGTGAGGCCTTGGGCCCGTCATTGCTGTCTATCATCGCAAAGAACGGCCAAGCCCGAATCTTTGAAATCGGCCAGGTCGTATCTAACGGCAAAGACGAACACCGCCACCTTGGCATATGCGTGCCGTCGTATGCGGAACTTGCAAGTATCCTGCGGGCGCTATTTGGCGCAAAGTTCAAAATTGGCGAATTCGCGGGTGTCGCAGGCTTTCACCCCAAAAACAACGCAACAGTGTTGGTTGACGGCAAAGCAGTCGGCTGTATCGGTGTCGCCGTTGACAAAGACGTTGCGATCGCCGAGATTAACATCGATGGCCTTGACCCCACGCGGGTCAACGGCGGAGGCAAAACATTCGCGGCGCCAAGCAAGTATCAAAAGAACCATCTTGACTTCACGTTTGAATACGATGGGGTATACGGTGATATCGAAAGCGCGTTTGACAAGTTCAAACATCCATTAAACATGGGCTTTCGGTTAAAAGACGTGTACAACAAATCGTATACATTGGAGTTCACGGTTGGCAGTTACGAAAAGACACTGACCGCCGAAGACATCAACGACATTTGGTCAAAAATAATTGAGTTCGGACGAAAAAACGGGTTGACATTAAAGCAATAAAACCGCATATTTGATTAGTGAATGAAAATGTGTTCTACGTGGATGCAAAGTCGAAAATTGTTGACTTTTTGTCGGCAAATTTCGGCGATTTCCCCATAAAATTACAAAACCGTTTTTTAAACTTTTTCCCCCTTATATCCAATTATCAAGAAGAAGGGATACGATACCACCCGCGTCTTTTGTTCACCGATAACATTGATGTCATTTCAAAAAACCTTCCTGCGCCCAAAAAAATCGAGATGTTCCGCGACAACAACGAAAACATGTTCGATTCTCGCATTCGTGCGTTGGTGCCTTTTTGCAAACAAGATTGGTATATTTACATCGAGGCTCATGGTGGCACGGTATCCTATGGTGTTTTCAAGAATGTCGGCAGTATCAAAGACAAATCCACCGAAGACGCAATCTTTTCAAGCGCCGAAGCAAGCGAAAAAATCGCCGCCCGCGCAAGTGCAATCTTGGTCTATGCCAACACGCGATGGACGGTCACTATGCGAAGTTTTTACGGCAACGAAATGAACACTAACTTTGCGCTTGACATAATGGGGCACAGCGACATGGATACCGAAGTCGCCCAACTTGTCGATGCAAGTTTCTGCAAACTGAAGACCACGTCAAAGAAACTTAACGACCTTAAAAACATGTTTCAAAATGTGTTCAAAAATGTCTTGCGCGATATCGGGGGCACGATTTGCGTCGTGGTCGACAAAGACTATAAACGCGACGATTTCTTGGCCGACGGGATTTGGCTGGCCGAGCCAATATCGCTTTCCAAACTTTTCTTGCAAACCACGAACTATCACGAACAAATGCTTACAAGTATCGCCGACCTGTTCTTGGCAATGTTGAACAAAGACGGCATAACCGTGGTCAATAATTGTGGCGAGATTTTGGCCTATAATGTCTTTGTCGAGCCGACTTTAAAAGAGGTCGGCAACATAATCGGCGGGGCACGAAAGCGCGCGGCCTATACAATTATCAATTCAAAGCGTCGGGACATCGAGGGTGTATACTTCCAATCATATGACGGTGAAATCTTTTTTGCGGCGGTGAAAAAATGAAAGATACAAACGAAAAATTTAAAAGACCTGGTTGGGATGAATACTTTTTGGAAATTTTGGAGGCCACCCGCAAGCGTTCGACTTGTGATAGGGGCAGAGGCGCCGCCATCATCGTGCGCGACAACGTGCTGTTATCGACTGGTTATGTCGGTGCACCCAAAGGCTCGCCACATTGTGATGATGTCGGGCATCTTATGAAAGAAGTCAAACACGAAGACGGAACTGTATCCAAGCACTGTATGCGTACGGCCCACGGCGAGGCAAATGCCATCGCTATGGCTGCTAAGACTGGTGTTTCTGTGGATGGTGCAACTATGTACGTAACAATGATGCCATGTCGCAACTGCGCAATGCTTATCGCAAACTGCGGTATTAAAAAAGTAATTTGCAAAGTCAACTATCACGGCGTAAACGAAGGCGCCGAAATATTAAAAAATGCGGGTGTGGAACTTGTGATTCTTGATAATGTCCCGCCGTCGTATAAAGACCAATAAAACTTTCCCAATGTCGATTTTTGTCGATTTTTGTATGGCAGTCAAGTATTGACACCCCACTTTGCCATGTTAAAATTGAAGTACTTTAAGGGCTCTTAATCTTAAAAGGAAATAAAAAAAATGGAACAAAAGATGACACCCCAGCAGGCAACTGCCAAAACTTTGCTTGTGATTTTCCCGCATATCGACAGGTATTGCGATACAATCGCGCAATCAAACATCAGCCACGCAATTAACAGTTACGGATGCGACGACACATTGGGCCTTGTGGAAAGGATAATTGAAAAGACCTATAAGTCCCAGTCCATGCACAACCTGAAAGTGAAAATCGCCACCCAAATCAAAACTGCTCCCGAAAGAATCGCAAAGGTAATCGAACTGCACTTTGAAAAGGGCCTGCGCCCAATCGAGGTCGCACGCGAACTTGGTATCTCCGAGCGCACAACATTCCGACTTATTGGCGACACATTGCAATGGTTTGCGCGTAGGCTTGACAAGTGCGGTATCAACGCGCTTACTTTTCGCCAACTTCTTGCCAACCACGGCTGGGTCAAAAACGTCTACGCAAAAATCACGGAAAAAACCTAACTCGCGTTTTTAGGTTTTTTTACCGCGATTGTCTCGATTTTTTCTTCAATGGCCTTGTATTGTCGCGCGTGCCCAATGCTGACTTTTTTAATTTCTTCGCCATCAATGATTTTGCCAAGGTACTTGTCAATACGGCGAACGGGCTTGACGTATAAGTAAATCGTAAACAAAAGGAATGCGAACCACACCGCGAAAAGCCCGATTTGCGAAAGCGCTACAAGCAATTGGAACCCGTTGTTGGTAAGGTCGGGGGAGGCGGTAAAAGCCGCTGCGGTAGGAGGCACAAAAATCGGTATAAGTTGCGACACGCCAAGAAACACCCCAGTCGAAATCGCGGTCGAAAGGAACAGCCCACCTGTAATGCTCCGGCTGCGAATGAATCGGACAAAGCAAAGCAACCCAAAAAACACCGACATACATGCGGCCGCAATTCCGACGATAAGGTTCGCCGCGCTTACATTTTTACCTCGGTTGAACCAAAACATGAAAAGCGACAAAATCATAAGAAGTATAAACATCCAAAAAAAGACGCGGGTCGAAAACCGTGTCCTTAATCGGCCTGACTCGATTTTGTTCACGGCGTCGGTATAGGTCACATCTTCACGCACCTTGCGCTTTTTAAACATGCCTATAGTTTGCGCAAAAATTGTTATTTACTTGCATTTTCTGTCGAAGTGTGTTACAATACCACGATGAGTTTTGGTATCGAGATTATTAACCAAGGAAGCATTTTTGACGGACACATCCATACCCGTAACTCGGATGGGTCTTTAACCGCGCGCGAACATCTGCGAATCATCGCCACCTATAACCAGGCCATCGCGGACGGCGCAATAAAGGCCGAACCCCTTCAACATATCGCATTCACTGACCACCACACGGCAAAAACATTTGACGAATCCAAATATCTTGCCCGCGGTTACGGGATCAATCTTATTCCTGGCATCGAAATCTCTACCCGGGATTTTTCGTCTTGCCACGTTTTGGGCTATGGGATGAGCGACCGCGAACTGCTTAACAAAACATACAAAGCCACAAGTGCAATGCGCGAGAAAAAACTCCTGCACTTTATCGATGTGCTTGAACTTGATTATAAAATAATGCTTGACCCAAATTGGGTGCAAGACATGGCGGAAACGCACACCTTAAGTCGTAAAAAAATCATCCATAAGGCCCAACCATTATGCCGTAATTTAAGCCTTAAAAAAATCTTTGAAAATGAAGTCGGCCCCGCAGAAGCCGAACAGGCCCACGCACACAAACATACCGCCGCCCAAGCAATCAAGACAATCCGTGCAGGGGGGGGGGTAGCGGTTTTGGCCCACCCATGGTCATGGAAGAAACGCGAAAGTGGCAACACTCTGCGATTCCGCGAATTCGAAAAGCATCTTGAGGGGTTGCTTGACGCAGGTCTTCAAGGCATCGAAATCCCACAAAATCAGGACAAAAACAGCGCTGGCTTTTATGAACAGGTAATCAAGGACCACGGTCTGCTACGCGTTGGCGGAAGCGATATGCACCACCCCAACGAGCGCAAACTTGGTAACATGGCAATAACTCATGACAACGTCGATGCTTTGCTTGAACAAATCGACCACAACAACCGCGAAGTAAATAAAAAGACGCGCCTGCATGTTGTGGCAAACAAAGGTATTGGGTTCCCCCGCAAACCTCTTATAAAAGAAACTGTTGACAACGCCCAAACAAACATATAATATAGAGACAAATCCGCCGAAGACCGCAAGCATTCAAGTAAGCCTTGTGTAGGAGGAGCATCGTAATCCAAGTTAGCCACCTTTTTGTACGTTTGCCCTCGTTCTTACGCGAGGGTTTTTATGACGCCATTTGTGGTGACATATTGAGCGGTAATCAAACCGCGAAAATATTCTAAAAAAAGGGAGGTGATTAAGTGAGAGAGAAAAAAGTTTCAAAGGCTTTTTTGGAAAAACAAAAAATTGTCGCTGAAATCGAAAAAAATTTGAAAGACGCCAAAAGTGTAATCTTCATGGATTATCGTGGCATCAATGTCGACGAAGTGACAAAATTGCGTGTCAAGTTTCGCAAAAGCGGAGTAGTTTACAAGGTTTATAAAAACAACCTTATGAAGATTGCGCTTAACAACTGCGGAATCAAAGCATTGGATGACCAATTGACAGGAACGCTTTCCGTCGCATTTTCAAACAATGACGAAATCGTGGCCGCCAAAATTATCGCGGAATCAAAGTTCGATAAAAAGATGGCTTTCCGTTTCGGACTGCTTGGTAAATCCGTGCTTGACGCGGAAGGTGTCGAACAACTTTCCAAAATGCCAAGCAAAGAAACACTTGTTGCGCAACTTCTTGGATTGTTGCAATCTGGGGCGCGCAATTTGGCATCTGTTATCAATGCGGTGCCAAGAAATCTTGCCGTTGTGATTAACGCACGCGCAGGACAATTATAAGCCCCACGCACGGCGTGGCACACCCCGCGTAGGGGGAAATTTTATAAAAAAAGGGGAAATAAAATGGCAGACATTAAAAAACTGGTAGATGAAATCGAAAAATTAACATTGGTCGAGGCAAGTGAACTTGTAAAAGCATTGGAAAAACAATTCGGAGTAAGCGCGGCGGCTGTTGCAGTAGCGGCAGGTCCTGCGGCTCCTGCGGCGGGTGCGGCACCTGCTGAAGCGGCGGCTGCAAAGAGCGAATTTGATTTGTTCCTTAAAGCATCCGGCGAAAACAAAATCCAAGTAATCAAGGTTGTTAAAGAAATCACAGGCCTTGGTTTGGGTGACGCAAAGGCAATCGTTGACGGGGCACCGAAAATGATTAAGGAAAAAGTTCCTGCCGCCGATGCAAAGAACTTTGAAAAGCAACTTAAAGATGCTGGCGCAACAGTTGAATTAAAGTAACTGTTGTGATAAACTGTGGGCATGTCCCTCGGTCAATTCATTGTCGTGATATTACTTATTATAGGGGCTGCCTTGATAGGCGGCCTTTATAAGTTTTTACCCCCAAAGCCCGCGCGGGCGATTTTGGCATCTTTGATTTTTGGGTTTGACGCAATCTTGTTGACAAGCGTCATCAAAGGTTGCATCGGTGGTGCATTGTTCGCCCGTTA
>JAIRQZ010000051.1 GCA_031256235.1 Christensenellaceae bacterium
ACGGATTCAAGGGTTCGAACCGATGTTGTACCACATGCAATGACACGACGGTTTTCGCGCTTTGCATCATTTATGATTTTCGCGGCGCCTGTGGTAACTTCGTAGTACTCGGCGTGCATTTGGTGGTCTTCGATGTTGTCGCACTTTACTGGACGGAAAGTCCCAAGCCCAACGTGCAACAGGATTTCGCAAAAGGTTATGCCTTTGGCTTTGGCGCGTTCCATAAGTTCGGGGGTCCAATGAAGGCCTGCGGTGGGCGCTGCGGCCGAGCCTTGTTGGTCGGCGTAGACTGTGTCATAGCGAGCCGAGATTTCGGGAGTAAGCGGTATATGTATATAATGAGGAAGCGGAGTTTCAGCAGTAGCCAATTGTTCGGGCGTAAATTCCATGATTTGCGTTCCTTTGATACCTTTTCCAATGACTTCGTATTTGGTATCGGAGATTCTTTTTATAAGCAAGACCTCTTTCCCGTTGACTTTCAATCTTGCTTGCATCACGCGCGTTGTGTTGATTACCACTACATCGCCTTTTTTCAAGTAATCCAAAATGTCATAGAAATGCGCGGTTTTTGGGGTGTGGTCGAGGCGGTTATAAACAAGCAAGCGCGAGTGGTCGCGGGGGTTGCTTGGAGTTTGGGCGATAAGTTCAGGTGGTAAGTTGTAATCAAAATCGTTTACGTGCATAAGATACTTTAACACAAAAACAACCTAAATAAAACCTAAAAATGCGAGTTAGGTTTTTACAAAACGATTGCTTCGGTTGTTAAAAGCGTCGACGCGACGCTTGTGGCATTTATTATTACGTTTTTAATGACCGTCGCAGGGTCGATTATGTCGGAGGTAAGGGCGCGTACAAATTTGCTCGGGCGCACAGAAGCGTTGCGACAAATTTGTTTTGTGATAATCGGAAGGGCACGCGCAAGGATTTTTGCACCCAAGGTATTTGATGGCTCGGCCTGTGTAAGGATTTTGATACTTACGTGGGCGTAAGTCAGTCCAGCGCCACGGACGATGCCGTCTTTGCGGGCGGCCAAGCCAGCGGCCAAGGCGTCGTCAATGCGAAGTTTGCGCTCGTGAGTTTCAATTTGCGTGGCGCAACCTACGCTTATGCGTGCAATGCCACTTGTGAGTTTGGCAAGGCGCTCGCGCAGTTTTTGCGTCATATACTCGTCGTGACAGGCTTCGATTTGACCGCGAATTTGTGCAACGCGAGCATCGGTGCTTTGTTTAATTTGTGGGGTTTTGTGTGCCATAATCTTTGTGTCCGTCATGTTGCAAATTATTTTTTCGGCGGTGCCAAGGTGTGATTCGGTTACGGCTTCCAACTTTATGTCAGAGGCGGTACCCATCACAGTTGCGTTGGTGACAGCCGCGATATCACCCAAAACGGCGTCGGAGTTGGCTTTTATTGCGATGATGTCCAGGCCTCCGCGAACCCTGTTTATGACAAGCGCGGCGATGACTTCAGGTGAAAAATCGGGCGCCGCGATGACCAGTTTCAAGGCCTTTTCACGGGCAAGTTCAAGTGCGGGCACAAGGTCTTTGATTGACCCGATTGTATCGGTCGCGACAAGGAGGTATGCGTCGTTTACTGTGGACTCCAAGCGGGCGGGATTGCATGCGAAATATGGACTTGCAAGCGTTAGGGGGCTTTGTATGCCGTCAGAGAATGTTAATTCCGTGGTGCCGTGGGTGTTTTCTTCTATGATTACCACCCCATCCGAGCCAACACGAGTGATTGCATCCGCGACCATTTTGCCATCGATTTGGGACGCCGAGGAGTTGGTTGTGACATGCAAAAGGGTTTCATACTCGTCGCATGGCACGGCGATTTTGTCGACACATTCTTCCGCAATTTTTGCGGCGGCAAGTAGTTGGTCCTTTAAGATTACAGGGCTTGCGCCGTGTTTGATTTTTTTGTTTGCTATGGCCAAAATTTCGTTGGCAAGTATTATTGCAGAAGTTGTCCCGTCGCCCGCCTGTTGGTTCGTTTTTTGGCTTGCTTGGCGCAAGATTTCGACTCCCAAGTTTTTTTCGGGGTCGGCAAGTTTGAATGCGTTTGCCACCGTCACTCCGTCATTTGTGATGATTGGGCCTGTGCCCAAAACGACATTGCGACCTTTTGGTCCAAGTGTGATCTTAACAAGATTACACAGGGCTTGGGCACCACTTAATAATTTTTCGCGAGGGCTCATTTCAATACCCCCAATATGTCGTATTCACAAACAAGTGTGTATTTTTGGCCCTCGAACACAACTTCCGTGCCCGCGTACTTTGCGACCACAACACGGTCACCTATGCTGACTTTTTTGCAATCCCCTACCTGGACCACGCGCATGATGTGACTTCGGTCATCGTTTGATGTCGGGATTATGATGCCCGATGTGCTTTGCTGTTCCTGCTCGGGCATTAAAAGTACTCTGTCGAAAATTGGCGTGATTGATTTGGCTTTTTCCATGCGGTATGCTAGCATAGAGTTATGAAAGATTTACAAAACACTGACAAAAAGTTCATGGAACTTGCTCTTGAGGAAAGCAAGAGTTCGCCTTGCGTCCGCGCCGAAAGGCGAGTCGGATGTATCGCAGTTAAAAACGGCAAGATAATTTCCAAGTGCGCCAATGGGGCCTTCGGGAAAATGCCACCTTGTTCCGAATTGGGATTTTGCATAAGAACAAAGATGGGTATCCCGTCAGGCGAAAGGTTGGAGTACGAAAACTGTGTTCATGCCGAACAGCGCATGATTTGCGAGGCGGCTCGCGACGGTCACTCGTTAAAGGGTGCCGACATCTATGTGACTCACCTGCCTTGTGCGATTTGCATAAGGCTTCTTATCACCACCGAAGTTGCGCGCGTCTTTTACAAATATGATTACCCAAGCCAAGTTTCCAAAGACTTTGCCAAACAAGCAGGCCTTCAATTAATACAAATTGACTGATTATTTTGAACGGGACTTTGCCACAAGTGCGACCAAGAACGCGGACACTATTGCGACGGCAACACCTGCCGCGGCCGCCGTTAAACCGCCCGTTAATATGCCGATAAAGCCGTGTTCTTTGACTTCATCCATTGCGCCCTTCGCAAGCGTTGCACC
>JAIRQZ010000016.1 GCA_031256235.1 Christensenellaceae bacterium
TGTCGTTGATGCGGGGGGGCGCGGAGTTTTAATTATGTTCGCGGGCTTCTTGGCCGTGTTAAAGGGTGACGAGTCCGTCGCGATTGATTTTGAAAAGGACTCGCAAAAAACCGAAGAACAACCAACAATGGGTACGGACTTGGGCGATATTGAATTTGCCTACTGTACCGAATTCATGGTTACAAATATGTACAAAACAACCACTCTTGCCACGATTGATTCATTGCGCGACAGGCTTATGCGTATGGGCGACTCCGTCATTTGTGTGGGGGATTTAAGCCTTGTCAAAGTTCATGTCCACACAAACACACCTGGTGAGGCCATAACCATGGCGTTGACACTTGGCGAGATGATTAATCTTAAAGTTGACAACATGCTTGAACAAAACCGCGAATTGCGAAGCAAAATGAACATCCAACAAAAAGACCAAGGCATGGTCGCCGTCGCCGCGGGTGAGGGCATCATCAATGTATTCAAAGACCTTGGCTGTGATTATGTAATCAAGGGCGGACAAACAATGAACCCAAGCGCCGAAGACATCGCCGAGGCGGTTCGCCGAGTACATGCAAAAAATATCTTTATCTTTCCAAATAATAAAAATATCATTCTTGCGGCAAAACACGCCCAAGCCTTGACAGACAAAAACATCATCGTGATTCCTACAAAAAATATTAACGAAGGCATCTCTGCTGCAATTGTCTTTAACCCCGAAACCACAATCGAAGAAAATACCGAGCAATTTCTTTCCGCTATCGAAGTCGTCAAAAGCGGAGCCGTGACTTATGCAGTGCGCAACACAAAAATGGACCGATTTGAAATCAAACAAGGCGAAGTAATCGGCCTCAACGACAAAAACATCTTGGCAAAAGGCAAAACCCCGAACGAAGTCGGCTTGAAACTTGTGGACAAGTTAATGGACGAAGATGTCGTCAACATTACCTTGTTCTATGGCGCCGATGTTCGTGAAAAAGACGCTTATGCATTGCAAGACACTATCGCAAAAAAATACCCGAACTGTGAAATTAACACCGTCATGGGCGGACAGCCTGTGTATTTTTACTTGATTTCTTTGGAATGATTTGTTATACTGAAGTAATGGAAGAGCAAACAAAAGAAAATACCATGCCATCGCCTGTGACAGGTATGATTGACAAAGTTATCATGGGGGCTTGCAACACAAGTGACAGTATTTTCGACGACCTTATCGGCGGCGCAATACTTGGAATCCAATCAAGCCGTCCCGAGATGCAACATGATAACCTTGAACAAATACGACGCGAACTTGACCAAGAATTAGAGATATAAAGATTAAAACCTTGGCATACAAATTGCCATTATGACGAAAAACAGTTTCAAGTTAGGTGGCGTCGAAGTTACGCATCTTACGCATGACAGCCGAACCGCACGCGCGGGCAGTTGCTTTTTCGCATTGCCAGGCACAAAAACGGATGGAGCGGTTTACGTTATGCAGGCCGTTGCAAACGGTGCGTCCATAATTGTCGCCCAACGCGGAAGTAAAGTCCCTGACGTGCCTGTACCTGTGCTTTTTGTGGATGACGTGCGCGAGACGATGAGTCTTGCCTCGAAACGTTTTTACAACGACATATGCGATAAAATGAATATCATAGGTGTCACGGGCACAAACGGCAAAACGACGTGCACTTATATATTACGAGGGCTTTGCGGTCGCCCACGAACCCCTTCGCGACATATTGTCGGTGTTATAGGGACGCTTGGGGCATTTATCGGCGACGATTGTATAAGTAAAAGCCTAACAACGCCCGAGCGTAATGGGCAAACGCACATAGGTCATTTAACAACGCCCGACCCAATCGAGTTACACGAAATTTTTTACACAATGTACAAGCGAGGTGTGCGAACCGTCATAATGGAGGTCAGTGCCCACGCAATCCATTATAAAAAGGTCGCGGGGATTAACTTCCGCGCTGGTATTTTTACAAACTTGACCCAAGACCACCTTGATTTTTTCAATACTATGGACGAATACGCCAAAACAAAAGCAAATTTTATGACGGGCGCACAAGTCCAAACCGCGGTAATCAACATTGATGACCCGTATGGGCAAGACATCTATCTTAACTGCGAAAGTGCCGAAAGTTACTCGATTAATGATGCAATCGACCTCGAAATGTCGCAAGGTCACAACAGTTTCAACATCGGCAAGCATAGGCTGGACATGAACCTTGCAGGTCGTTTTAATGTGATGAACGCGCTTGCATGTATTAAAGTTGCCCGCATTCTTGGTATTACGTTCCGTAAAATCAAAAAGCGACTTGCGACCGTCGAGCCTGTGTCTGGGCGATTCAATGTGTATAAATCAAAAAAAGGCTTTAGTATCATTATCGATTACGCGCATACTCCTGACGGCATCGAAAAGATTCTGACTTCCGCCCGCGAACTTGTGTCCGAAAAAGGCAAGTTGATTGCAGTATTCGGATGTGGAGGTAACCGCGACAAAACCAAGCGCGAAATCATGGGTAAACTTGCAGGTAATTTGGCGGACTTTGCGGTAGTAACAAGCGATAACCCCCGTGACGAGTCTCCCGAAGCAATAATGTTGCAAATCGAGGCGGGGGTAAAGGCGACCGACAACAAAAATTACAAACTGCTTGAAGACCGAATGGAAGCCATATACTTCGCGTTTGACATGGCTTCCGAGGGTGATGTAGTAGTTATTGCAGGGAAGGGCGCGGAAACCACCCAAGAAATTGCAGGCATATTTCATCCGTATAGCGACATTGAAACTGTGAAAGACTATATATCAAAGGGAAACTGATGAAAGAAATTTTGATTTATTTTCTTATCTCTTTCGGAACCGCGCTTGTTTGCACTCCGTTTGTCTTTTGGACATTGAAAAAAATCCGCGCGCGCCAAGAAATTTTGCACTATGTCGATTGGCACAAATCAAAAAGTGGCACCCCGACAATGGGAGGTTGGATTTTCATTTTGCCAATCTTAATTCTTTCGCCATTCATACTGTCGTCTGGGACTCCGCTTTGCAACATCGCCGTTATTGCAACCTTGGGTTATGGAATTTTGGGGTGCCTTGACGATTATTTAAAGATAAGCCGTGAAAAAAACTTGGGTTTGCGCGCGTATCAAAAATTCATTGGGCAGGGCGGTATCGCGATTTTGGTTGGGGTCTTTTATTACTTGGCCAACCCCGACGGTCGGATTTTTGTGCCATTTTTAAATGCCACGTGGGACATAGGCTTTTGGATTTTACCGCTTACAGTGTTTGTGCTTGTGGCCACGACCAACAGCGTCAACTTGACCGATGGCGTTGATGGTCTTGCGGGAAGTGTGTCGCTTGTTTATTGCGCCGTGTTGGCAATCTTCATCGCAATAAGTTCCAAACTGATGCCAATGCAGGAATCAAACACTTTGTTAATCTTGGTGGCAATCATTTGCGGGGGATTGCTTTGTTATCTTTTGTTCAACACCAACAAGGCCAAAATCTTTATGGGCGACACAGGCAGTTTGTTCCTCGGCGGTATCATTGCAACCTTGTCCATGTTTTCATTAATGGGGCTTTTCATTCCAATTTTGGGCATTATGTTTGTGCTTTCCGCCGCTACCGATATAATCCAAGTCACATATTTTAAAATCACAAAAAAGCGTACAGGCACGGGCAGGCGCGTCTTTTTAATGGCGCCGTTCCACCACCACCTTGAAAAAAAAGGTTGGACCGAGGCACGAATCGTCGCCTTGTATTGCACGGTTACAATCTTGCTTGGCATAGTTTGCGTGATTACGCTTGTTTGAAAACTTTTGCATATAAAGACATATGAAAGTTTTGATTCTTGGCGGTGGTGTAAGCGGTAAAAGCGCAAAAGATTATTTGGAAAAAAGAGGTGACGATGTCGTCATGTTCGACCAACACATCGACATGTGTGTCGTAAGCCCAGGAATCCAAGTCACAAGCGAACTGGACTTGGGATTTTTAAGCAAATGTAAAAAAGTCGTTGCCGTAACAGGCACAAACGGCAAGACCACAGTAGTTACAATGTTGCACGAGATCTTGGGTGACAAAAGCGTGCTTTGTGGCAACGTAGGCACACCAGTTACCGCGGTAGCCGACCAATTCAAGGACAAAATCGCAATCGTCGAGGTAAGCAGTTTCCAACTTGAAATCCCGCCAAGGAATTTTAAACCCGATATCTCGGTCATTTTGAATATTACCCAGGACCACCTTGAACGCCACGGCACGATGCAGGAATACATAAACTGTAAATCACGTATTGCGGGCGAGGTTAATGTTGTGAACTCCGATGACCCGATTTGCAGGCAACTTGATTTGCCAAACACGGTTTGGTTCGGCGGTGCGACGCATATTGAACAAAATACCAATGCGGTCAAGGCCGTTTTGGAACTTCTTGGCGTCAAAAAAAAGTTTGAATACAAACGCTTACCGCACAGAATTGAACACATAAGGACATTAAACGACGTCGAATTTTACGACGACAGCAAGGCCACAAATGTCTCATCGACCTTGGCGGCCTGTCGATTGTTTGAAAAATCGCATGCTGGGCATGACGTCAACTTAATTCTGGGTGGCTTGGCAAAAGGGCAGGACTTTTCCGAACTTTTTGCAAAATTGCCAAGCAACGTCAAAAACATCTTTGTAATCGGAGATGCGACGAAAGAAATTTTAAAATCCGCAAAAACTTGGAATGGTAAAACCCTTCAATGTCAAACTATGGACGCCGCAATAATCAAGGCCGCCCAAACAGGCACAGGCAAACGAATTGTACTTTTGTCACCAGCATGCGCAAGTTTCGATATGTTCAAAAACTATGCCCACCGCGGGGAAGTGTTCAAGGCGATTGTCGCCGATTATTCTTTTCAACATTTAAGACAATCCCAACCGAAGCCATACAAACGGCAAGTGACGTCCCTCCGAAACTTATGAACGGCAAGGGTACACCCGTTGGCGGAATTGTGCCCGTAACAACCGCAAGGTTGACAACGCTTTGAATGAATATGACGGTGCCGATACCAAAGCACAGGTACTTGCCAAAGTAATCATTGCATCGCCGACCTGTTTTGAAAATTTGCCAAATGATGAATGCAAGCATCGCCATAAAAATGATACTTCCGATAAAGCCAAATTCTTCGCCGATAATTGAAAATATAAAGTCACTTTCCGAAAACGGAAGGAACATATGCTTTTGCGTGCTGTTCCCGTAACCTACACCAAAAAAGCCTCCGTTGCCCAATCCAAACAAACTTTGGATAAGTTGAAAGCCCTCGTCCTTTGGATGAGCCCACGGGTCGACGAAAGCCAAAAGCCGTCGCACGCGGTAAGGCTCGGCAATCAACATCACGGGCAAAGCCACAAGCGCAGGGGCTATCATCACCATCAGATGCTTGATTTTCGCGCCGAACAAAAACAACACGACAAAGGTTGTCATGCCCAAAACAAGTGTTATGGAAAGGTTGGGCTCTAACAAAATCAGTCCGCAATACGATAATCCCGCGCCCAAAATAAGCATCGATTTTTTTATCGACAACCTATCGCGCTTTTGGCATGCAATGGCGGCGGCAAAAACCACAAATGAATACTTTGCAATCTCGGATGGTTGCATGGTAAACCCACCGACGCCTATCCACCGACTTGAGCCAAGACGGGTTATGCCAAGGCCTGGTATAAATACCAAAGTAAGCAACACCGCACCCAAGGCATATATCGCGATGTAAAACTTTTTATATATTTTATAATCGACCAAATATGCCGTTGCAAGCAGTATTGCGCCCAAAATAAACCCGATTGCTTGGTTGGTAAAGTAATAAAACTTTGTGCCGTAATAAATCGTTGAATTGTACCAACTTGCGCTGTAAACCATTGCAAGCCCGAATAACGCAATACACAACACAGGTACAAGAAGCCCAAGGTTCATATATTGTGGTTTAACACGGGAAAACCGAGCAAGGATTTTTTCATAATCAAGTTTGCGTTGCGGTTTCACAACGCGTGCTTTCTTGGCGATTTTTTTTGTCTTTTTGGGCGAAGCGGTTGCTTCGGATACTTTAAGCACAACTATGTTTATGAATTATTCTTTGATAATATTTGCGCCAAGCGATACTAAATCTTTCTCGATGTCAGCATGTCCGCGATAAATATATTCGGCGTTGTGGACGATGCTCGAGCCAGGCGCTGTAATTGCCACAATGGTTAATGCCACGCCACCGCGCAGGTCGGAAGCAAACAAGTTTATGGGTCTGTCCTCGTTCGCCGAAGCCGTTAATTCTTTCACGCGCGTGATGACTGCGGATTTGCCTTTCCCGCAAACTTTGGCGCCAAGTTTTGTGATCTCGTCCAAATGTCGAAAGCGATTTTCAAACAGGTTTTCCGTGATTGTGCTTACCCCACGGCACTTGGACAAAAGCACAGATAATTGGCTTTGCAAATCGGTCGGGAAGCCTGGATACGGGGCAGTATGCACACACCCGATCGCACGTAGCCTTTTGTTAACCTTGATGCGGATGGTATCGGTGTTTATTGTGATGTCACAACCTGCTTTGATAAGT
>JAIRQZ010000004.1 GCA_031256235.1 Christensenellaceae bacterium
TGCTTCCACCCGTGATACTGCCCCGCGTTTCGATTACATCACCGTCCAACGTTACAATTTTAGCGCTGTATCTCATGTCGCGGGCGAGTTCAATTGCATTTTCCAAACTGTCGACAACCACAGTCCTGCCAAGAAGAGCCTGGACAACGGGTGTGATTTGCGATTTGTATTTTACAAGGTCGCTTGCCACGCCCAGCACATATCGGCGGTTCATTACAAAGCGCTCTTCCTCGCGCGTGAGGATTTTTTCTTTTGCCGCGGTCAAAGGCAAGAAAGTCGCGCGCCCCGAGTTTTCGCGACGCAAATATTCGATAAGTTGTTTTGCGCCATCTTCGTCGTGGGTGATTATATTTTGTGCGGCGGCACCAAGTGCGACTTCGACAGCAGCCTCAAGTTCCTTGGGCACAGAAAGTTCCTTTGCGACCACGCCAACTATATTTTTGTTTTTTGTTTCAAGCAACTTTCGCACAGACATCTTGTAGCCCTCGCCACTTTCGATAAGGTTTTCAATGACGCGCTTTCGGGAAAGCAATGCCGCACGGTCCTGTTTCAATATGTTGATTTTTTCAATTATCTCAATGCGTTTGTTGTTTTGTTCACGCTCTGCCCCGACCGATAAATCCAAAACCTGGCCACGCAAAAATTCGGCCTCGCGGTCCAAGGCGTTAATCTCGTCATTTTTGGCGCCGATTTCCGCGCTTGCGGTTGCGATTGAAGTTTGCCTGTCTTTTATTTGAGTGTTAATCCGAGCCATTTGCGTGACAAATTTTTCTTTTTCGCCCGCAGCGGTATCGTATTGAGTCACGAATACTGCGACCTCGATATTTTTCAATCCGTCGCGCAAGGCAACATATTCTTCCGCAGCCTTGGCCTGTTTCAACAAGGGCGTAAGATTTTTTTCGATTTCGTCGGTTACGATTTTAACGCGGTCCAAGTCGGCGGTGGTCCGTTCAAGTTTCCTTTCGGCCTCGACCTTTTTGGATTTGAACTTCGCTATGCCTGCGGCTTCTTCAAAAACGCCACGGCGCATTTCGGGCTTGCCTGTTATTATATCGGAAACTTGGCCTTGCGAGATAATCGTCAAGCCGTCACGGTCTACTCCGCAATCGTGCATAAGGTGGTTGATGTCCTTAAGCCTTGATGGTTGGCGATTGATAAAGTATTCGCTTTCGCCACTTTTAAAAAGTTTTCGGGTAATCACAACTTCGGAATAGTCGACGGGGAAAATCTTTTCCGTGTTGTCAAAATACAGACTGACTTCGCAATAGCCCAAGGGTTTGCGGGCTTCCGTGCCTTTGAAGATGACATCCTGCATGTTGGTACCACGCAGGGTTTTACTTGATTGCTCACCAAGAACCCACCGCACTGCATCCGAGACATTACTTTTGCCACAGCCGTTTGGGCCTACGATAGCCGTGATGCCACCGCTGAAATCAACCTCCAACTTGTCGGCGAAGGACTTGAATCCATAGACTTCCAACTTTTTAAAAGCCTGCACACTGTATTTTACCATACTATTTTTTCATAGTATAATGTTTTATGGATTTTTATGAATATCAAAGACCTGTCGGAAAGATTTTTGACACACCTAATTTGCGAAACGATTTTATATCGGTATTCGACACCAAAACGAAAAAGGAAATGGTACAATTCGGACTTGCTTACGGTAAACACATTTTGGAAATCACAGGCCTTACGCCCACCTCGGAAATTGAACACACGTTCGTCGCCATGCAAAGGTGGCTTGACGGGAAGGTGAATTATCACGAGGCAAGAAACATAGCATTCCGCGAACTTTACACAAAGGCGCGCGAAGAAAACGATATCGTAAAGGAAAAATTTTACAAAACTTTTGCCCAAATTGCGTGCATACCGCACGTGAAGTTTCATGGGCTTTGGGCTACGGATTTTGCAGTGACATTGATAAATGTAATGCACCCCAACAACATTGACGAAGTCGCTAAAGAACGAAAATTCCAAATACAACTGTTAAATAAGATTGTCGAAAACATTGCAAAATGAAAGGTCTTTTGGTATAATGGTGCAAATGTTAGAAAAATTTGAACAAACACCCGAAGCGATTAATGAAAGCGTCAAAACTGTCGAAAAGATACGGACAGCCTGTTACGATGCCGACCCCGAAAAACGTTTGAAAAACTATATGCGAGCTCTTGATGAAAAAGTCGAGTATGACCAGTCTGCAGTTGACAACTTTCACGGAGCAAAGAAACAAAATGATACGGACTTCCGTTACGAAGATTATTTTAATGTGGCAAAGTTCTTTACAAAAAAAACAGGTGCCTGCCAACAATTTGCAGTGGGCTTGGGCATGCTTTGCTACGGCGACCCTGAAATCAAATGCCACCAGACTGTTGTGAAACTAAAACCAAAAAACAAAGACGACAGTCGCATGAATTGGTACAAACACTCGGTTAATTGCATAGAAATCCCAAGCAAAAATATCAAGGGCTTTGTGGATGTAACCAACAGGCACATGTATCACGATAAAGTGTACAGCACACAAGAATACAGCAAAGTTTTTGAGAGTGCGCCTATCCCCCACACCGCGAAATTCGAGGGCATGGCGTATTATCAGCCAGGGCTTGAATTAAAAAACATTTTTAAAATCATGCAAAGTTTCGGCGAAGGAATCAAATTCGATTTCGAATCTTTTGAAAAGGGCGAAAAAAGTTTCAAAGATTGCTTCAACCAAAAAAGACTGTCCGCGTTTATCGAATATCAAAATAACGCCAATAAAGCCAACGAAGCGGAACAAATGTTGAGTAATTAACTTTTAAGGTTTTTCAAAAACTCTTCACCGCCAATCATTCGGGTAAGTTCAAGTTTTTTGTTCTTTTCATCAAGCAATGTTACCGTAGTTGTGGTTTTGCCGTTTTCCTCTTCCTTGTGTATGTGAAAGTGTTTGTTTGCCGTCGACGCGATTTGCGCAAGGTGTGTTACGGCGACGACCTGGGTAAATCGGCAAATAACCGCCATCTTTTCCGCGATTTTGTGCCCCATGATACCGCTTATACCCGTGTCGATTTCGTCGAATACAATGGTTCCCACGCCCTCGATGTTGGCGGTGACGGCTTTTAACGCAAGCATGAACCGCGACATCTCTCCGCCACTTATGATGTGGACAAGGGGACGCAAGTTTTGGCCTTGGTTCGCGCTGAACAAGAAATTCACGCTGTCGACAGATATATCGTCGACACGAAAGTCGGAGTGAGGCATGCCAAGGTCGCGAAGTTGTTCTACGATTTGTTTTTCCATGTCCTTTGCAGTCGCCGTCCGCATTTCGATAAGTTTGTCGCCAAGTTCCTGTATGGTTTTTTCTTTGTCCGCCAGTTGAGCCTTTATGCGTTCGGCGTCGCGCTCGCCGAGGGTAAGCCGTTCCAAGTTGGCCTTGGCCTCGTTCATAAAGCCGACTATGTCCACGATTGTGTTGCCGTATTTGCGTTTTAAAATCTTGATTTCATCCAATCGGGCGTCAACGCGTTTGAATTCGTCCTCGTCAAATTCCAGGTTATCATAATAACTTGTGATGTCGCCGATAAGGTCTTCAAATTCCACGTTGATTGATTTCGCGGTATCATAAAAGCGTTCGGCTCGCGAGTCGGTGTGAGATATGGAGGACAGCGCGGATAAAACCTCGCCGATGTTGTTTTGTACGCTTGCCGCCGTGCCAAGGCTTGTTTTGATTTTTTCAAAGTTTTGCATGCGAGATTTTTTCTCGATTAACTCTTCATCTTCACCGCGTTTAAGATTTGCGCCCTCGATATCACGGATTTGGTATTCGTACATGTCGATAAGGCGCTTGCGTTCAAAGTCGTCGCCACCGAAAGTTTTAAGTTGTTTTTTCAAATCATTTAAGTCGGAAACTGCATTCCCGTAATCGTTGCGAATCCCAATTATTTTTTGGCCTCCAAACGAGTCCAAAATCGCAACGTGGTTTTTAGGCTTTAGCAAAGTTTCTGTTTCATGTTGGCCGTGGATGTTGATAAGTATGCTTGCGGAGTTCCGCAACATATCCGTTGTGACCACCGTTCCGCCGATTCGACAATCGCTTTTCCCGTCGGATTTCAAAATGCGCGACAAGATTACGGTGTTATCGGAAAACTCTACCCCCGTCATGTCAGTAATTTTATTACGCTCGGTTCCAAGCGCCATAAACACGGCGTCGACGCGCGCTTGCGTTGCGCCTTGCCGAATGACCGACTTGTCCAACTTTCCACCAAGTATAAAGTTAAGCCCGCCGATTATGATACTTTTGCCTGCCCCGGTTTCACCCGTCAAAACATTAAGCCCCGCCCCAAACTCAATTTCAAGGTCAGTGATAAGCGCGATGTTTTGGATGTGCAGGGATTTCAGCATTTAGACTCCAACTTCAATTCTTTTTCGATGAACGAGTCCATGTCGCGGATAATTTCAAGGATTTTCCCACGGCCCTTTGATGCGCTGGAAACGGCTTCTTTTACAAGCGAAGCGGCCTTTGAAAACAACTCGACGACTTTTTCAAAGTCCTGTTCTTTTTCGATTTGTTGATTCAACTTTTCGATTTGGGCAAGTGTTGTTTCCATACGGCAACTCCTTTTTGTATGTCTTTATTGTAGTATAAAATCTCGAACTCGTCACCTGATTTTAATTTGTTCAAATCTTTGTCGGTTTTTGAAAAGCCTTTTTTAAGAATCGCCAATGGGTTGTTTGCCTCTGTTAGCGTGGCAAGCAATTCGATTCGGGCCTCAATTTCACCATACCGCTTTTGTACAGAATTTTTAAGACCACGCCAATCGATATCCGTTGTTGCTTGGTCGCATTTGTGTAAAACCCCAGAACGCATCGAGGTATAAAGTTGTATTGCTTGGTCGCGTTGGGTCAACACTTCGCGCACACAAAGTTCCGCCGCCACACTTGGAGTCGGCGCGCGCAAGTCCGACACAAAATCAATCAAAGTGTGGTCGCTTTCGTGTCCTACTGCGGATATTATTGGAATTTTACTCGCGAACACCGCCCTTGCCACAAGTTCGCTGTTAAACGTAGCCAAGTCTTCGGCGCTTCCGCCACCACGCGCCACGATAAGCACATCGGGGGTTTTGATATTTAATGATAAAGCATTGAATGTCTTAATTGCGTTTGCGATTTCAATGTCGGCTCCTGCGCCTTGGACATGGGTATCGATAAGCACAATATCGACCGATGGGTTTCTACGCGTGACCACGTTTTTTATGTCGTGAATGACGGCCCCTGTTTTACTTGTGACTACTCCGATGCGTTTGACTTCGGGCGGAATAGATTTTTTGATGGCAACGTCGAACAATCCCTCGGCCTTAAGTTTTTCCTGCAGTTGCAAAAATAACAGATACAAAGGACTTAACCCGCACTTTTCGCACTTGGTCACATTAAAGTTAAGTTTGCCTGCCTTATTCCAATAAGTAACAGTACCGCGGACGATTACCTTTTCACCGTCGCGCAAGAGTTTCCCGTCGGCATACATTACTTTCGTGGCGGGCTCCCAAACCACGCACGGAATCGACGCTGTTTCGTCTTTCAAGTCGAAGTATACTGCCCTGCCACTTTGTTTGATTCCGCTTATATCCCCGATGACTTCGACGTTGTGCAACATCTCCTCTGCATCGAATATTTGTTTGACCCAATTATTAAGTTGGGTGACGGTAATCCCTCTTTCGTTCATGCGTATATGTGTTCCTGGGTCGTTGTGCCGTCTGGTTTTATCGTCAACATTGTTCCGCCACGAATAATTTTTTTGAACCCCCAATATTCATAACTTACCCGCGAAAAACTCGAATGTAATGTATAAGTAAGTTGGACACCTTGGTACATAACCGAGTAATTATTGTAATGGTCATGTGCCGCGAAGATATTTTTTGTACCGCCACTTTTGGCCGAGGCAAAAAAATCGGCGGTGTCGTCTGGACCATAGACCTTTTCGTGACGTTCGCCGAAAAGATGTTCGCCACTTTGCCAAGCAAGGTCAAACTCTTTTAAAGGTATGTGTGTGAAAATCGAGGATGGCAAATAGCCGTTACCTTCTTGCGCCCATTCAAGCCACTTGGTTTGCAATTCGGGGATTCGCGGATAATGCGTACCTTCGCCCGATTGTTTTCCAGAACTTATCATGTAAAGGGTATGTGCAATATCTCCTCCGTTTTTTAAATTCACAAAATAATTGCCACTGAATTTTTCAAGGCTGTTCGGACCGTAATTGAACATGCAATACACAGAATTTGCCGTCGCATCGCTTAACATCTTCGCAATGTAATTTCGATTTGCCTTACCCGAGCCGTCATGATTTCCGATAATCGGAGCCCACGGGATTTTGTAACTGTCTATGCGTTTGATAAACTGGGCGCAGGATTTATGGTTCCAAAGATACCCGACGTTGTCGCCCATTAAAACGATAAGGTTGGGATCAGTGCGCTTTATCATTTTATCAATAAATTTAAAAGTTTTATCGTTAAAGAAAAACGATATATGAAGGTCAGACAAAAGCAAGACTTTCATGTCTCCGCTTTCGGGCATGTTCATCGTGAAGCCTGCGGTCTCGGTGAACGCATCGTCGGACGTCCAATCGTAGCCCACTGGGA
>JAIRQZ010000009.1 GCA_031256235.1 Christensenellaceae bacterium
GTGGTTTGTATCTTCACATGGACGAAAGGCATCAAACATGTCCCGGCCTCGATTGCCGAGCCCTTTGTCAACATAAGGATGTTCCTGTTGTTGGCGGTGTCGTGGGCATTGTTCGGCGACAAAGTCGGATATGTAAGCATAATTTTGATTGTCGGCGTTTTTATTGCCTGCGTGATAATCGGATTCATTCAATACAAAACCGAAAAACAGCATGCAAACGCAAAAAATTACGTCCGCGGTTTGATATGGCTCTTGGCTTGGGTAGGTCTTTCCGTTGCGAATCTTACGGTCTTGAAGCAGGCGGTTATATCCCAGGTCGACATCGTGACCTTCGTGACAATAGAGCAAGCAACATACACAATGCTTGCCTTTATTATTTTGTTGGTTTGGTGCTATCGTACAAAAACTTCCGTGAAAAGGTCCGTAAAAGAGGTTTTACGTTACCCAATCCACACGGGGATTGGCTCGACATACCTTGCCGATTTGATGTATATACCGCTTTTGTTGGTGTTCAATATGGGAGTTTTGGATGCCATTATGGTCACAACTATAGTAGTAGTCATTGCAAGTGTAATCTTTTTGAAAGAAAAAATCCGTTGGTACGTCTACCCTTTTATCGGAATAATCATCGGTTGCAGTGTGGCGTTAAGTTTACTTGGCTAGATTCGCTTCATCAAACTTTGTTCGATCGATTTGAGTTAATTCAACTCCGTTGCTACGGACAAATTCGTCATAAGGGCCATTGACCCAACAATTGGATGATTTGTCACGATAATAAACTGTTTTTACGCCTGCTGAAACAAGGTCGACAAGACACTCATAACAAGGCTGTTTTGTGACAATTGCGGTCAGTTTTTTGTAAGGCAGAACATCAAAATCTGAAAGTTTGTCGAGCGCATGCATTTCTGCATGTTTAATTGGCATGTTCGGTTTATTTATGGTCGCGTCCCATTCTACTCCATCAGATATGGCATGGTTAAACCCACTTGCAAGGATACGCCCGTCACCTTCGATTATGCAACCGACTTTGCAACGCGTGTCTGGACTATCTTCGGAGATAAAGCCCGCATTCTCTATGCGACTTAAAGTTGTATGCAATTTGCTTTCTTTTAAATTCATTAAACTTAATTTAACATAAAACTTTGCATTTTACAAGAGCAAAATGTTCGACTTGTTACAATATGGTCGGGGTGACTGCTTCGCAGTCGAACTAATTATCAAACGAGATTACTTCGGTATCAGTTTTGCCCATACTCGATAAACATTATTAAGTATTCGTACGCAGCCCATTTTTCAGTCAGTGACGCATTTTTATTGCGAACCATGTTTTTAAAATCTGCAAAATCTATCCATTTGACTTCATCGACTTCGTCTTTTTGTAGTTTAACTTTCATTACATTGACTTCTTTGAACGCAACGAAATATTCGTTAAAATGATTGTCGTTCATTCCGAATTTTGGTGTTTGCGTGCGGCGGCAACCAATGTATCTTACATCTTCGGGTTTGACTTTTATACCAAGTTCCTCATCAAGTTCACGAATCGCGGACATTAACCCAAGTTCGCCCGCCTCGACATGACCGCCGCTTGTGACGTCCCAGTATCCACCCCATTTCTTTTTTGAAAGACTTCGTTTTTGTAACAACACTTGCTTTTTGCTGTTGACAAGGAACAAAACAACCGCCCTGTGATATGTGCCGTCCACGTGCGCTTTCTCTCGGCTTATTGTTTCACCTGTGAACTCGCCATTTTCATTTAATACGTCAAATAATTCTTCCATTTTCCTCCTTAATGTTCGACTCGTTACAATATGGTCGGGACTACAAGAGTTGAACTTGCCGTCTCTGCCCCCCCAGAGCAGCGCGATACCGCTTCGCTAAGTCCCGATAAGAAGTCTTATTTTCCCTCCCCTGTACGATTACCAGCCCCAGAAAAAACTCCACCAGTATGGCGCGCAGCAAGTTTCAAAATGTTCCTTTGCGCGACGTCTTCCAACGTGAAACCAAACACATCACAAAGTTCCGCGATATACCACATTACGTCGCCAAGTTCCTTGATTAATTCGTCGCGGTCGATTGGCGTGCCTCGGCTGTAGTGCTTTTTAAGAATTTCGCACACTTCACCTGATTCGCCCGCGATACCCAAAAGCCCGTCGATTTCTTGGTCTTTCTTACTGGCGTGGTTCTTCTTGGTTACCATCGCCTGTCGTTGGTATTCGTTAAATTCCATAAAATATATTACCACACCGCCAGTACATTGACAAGCAGGAAAGAAATGTTATATAATACTTGACGCGGTGGATTTGTAATACTTTTGGCTTACTTTCGTTCGACCAAAAGTATTGCTCCCACCACTACGTGGTGGGAGTAGCTCAGTTGGTTAGAGCGTTGGATTGTGGTCCCAAAGGTCGTGGGTTCGATTCCCATCTTCCACCCCATTGAAAAACAAAGTTTTGATACTTGCGTATATGGGCACGGGCAAAACAGAAGTGGCGCGCCGTTATCAAAATGTCGTCGACCACGACTTTCAAGATTACAAATTTATATACGACAAGTCCATAGCACACTTGCCGATTGTCATAAAACGTGGTCAATTCTTGGACGAAGTGATTAAACAACTTCTTTTTTAGGTATAGCCTTACACTCAAGTTTGGCGCGTTCGGACTTTTCGATAACGCGTTTCGTTATGAATACTTTGCCACTTTTTTCGGTTCCGCTGATTTCGGTTGGGGTTTCGTACATGATGTCAAGCATGCTTTCTTCAAGTATCGTTCGCAAGGCCCGCGCTCCAGTTTTTAACTGCATCGCAAGTTCGGCGACGGCTTCAATGGCCTCGTCGTCGAAATCAAGTTCGATATTGTCAAGCGCGAACATTTTTTTGTACTGCTTTATAAGGGCGTTTTTGGGTTTGGTCAAAATTTTGACAAGCGCCTGTTTGTTAAGAGCCTGTAGCCCAACGATAATGGGCACGCGGCCGACGAATTCGGGGATGATACCGTATTTGACAAGGTCGACGGGCGAAACGGAATGAATATCGGCAATCTCTTGCGATTCGCCAGAATCCTCCTTTAGTTCCGCGCCAAAGCCCATGGATGTGCCGTGCAATCGGCTTGACACGATTTTTTCAAGGCCGACAAAAGCGCCACCCACGATGAAAAGGATGTTTTGAGTATTAATTTGGATGCATTCTTGGTTCGGATGTTTGCGTCCGCCTTGTGGAGGCACGTTTGCAATTGTGCTTTCAATAATTTTTAAAAGCGCCTGTTGCACACCCTCACCAGAAACGTCGCGTGTAATCGAGCGGTTTTCGCCTTTCTTGGCAATTTTGTCGATTTCGTCGATGTAAATTATTCCGCGTTCTGCGCGCGCAACGTCGTAATCGGCGGCCTGGATAAGTTTTAACAAAATGTTTTCAACGTCTTCGCCGACATATCCCGCCTCGGTCAAAGCAGTCGCATCCGCTACGGCGAAAGGCACATCAAGAATACGGGCAAGCGTCCGAGCCATAAGAGTCTTTCCCGAACCCGTGGGGCCAATCATAAGGATGTTGCTTTTTTCAAGTTCGATATCGTCTTCTTTGTCTTTGCGGGATTTTGTCGCAACCTTCTCGACATTGTTTTGTAATGTGGTTCGATCGGAAAGATTATAATTAACGCGCTTGTAATGATTGTAAACAGCAACGGCAAGGACCTTCTTGGCGGCGTCTTGGCCAATTATGTAATCATCCAACTTCGACTTGATTTCCGCGGGCGTCGGAAGTTTCAACAACGATGTTTCCGCAGTCTTGCGCTGTTCCATAAGCATGATGTTGGAACATGTCGAGATGCACGAGTCGCAAATGAAACTTTTGCCGTTGGGACTGGCAATTATTTTTTTTACTTCATGGTTACTGCGACCGCAAAAACTGCAAAATGTGTTAATCATATCCTATTATACTCCATATATTACCTTTTTATCGCTTAACAAAAACTTTGTCGATAAGTCCGTAATCTTTTGCTTCGGCGGCCGTCATGTAATAGTCACGCTCGCAATCGGCAGCGACTTTGTCAAGTTGTTGGCCAGCATTTTCGGATAAAATTTTTGTAAGTTTCTTCTTAAGTTTCAATATGTGTTCGGCCTGGATTTGTATATCGGTTGCTTGGCCTTGCGCGCCACCCAAAGGTTGATGAATCATGATTTCACTGTTCGGCAAAGCATATCGCTTGCCTTTCGCGCCCGAGGACAACAGGAATGCCCCCATGCTTGCCGCCATGCCGACGCAAATCGTGGACACGTCGCATTTGATGTATTGCATAGTGTCATAAATCGCCAAGCCGTCGGTGACGCTTCCACCTGGGCTGTTGATATACAAACTTATGTCCTTGGTCGGGTCCTTGGCCTCCAAGAAAATCAGTTGCGCGATAACAACATTGGCCGATTGGCTGTTGACCTCGCCGTTCAAGAATACAACGCGATCCTCCAAAAGACGGCTGTAGATATCATAACTACGTTCTCCGTTCCCCGTTTGGTCGATGACTATAGGTATTAACATAAAATCCTCCTAAAACTCTTTCGAATTAGCCCAATACGGGTTAACTATATTATATACGAATAACGATGATAAACAAACTAAAATCGTGACTTTTATGTAGAAAGTATCTATTTTGATGACACCAATTTTGGCACTTATTTTTTACACTATTTCAAAAGTGCCGTATAAATTTTATCGTATTTATACAGTCATTCTTTAGATTAGACGTGTTACCTATGGCAAACAGCACATTAGGACAAAACTTTTCAAACCAGCAACCGCTGGTTTTTACATATCAAAAAGGAGACACTTGACTAGGATTTTTACCTCTTGAATGGATAATAAGATCACAAACTATTGATTGAACGACCGCTTCATTACCTGTCACAATAGTTTTCACACGTCCTTCGTTCCTATTGTACTCGACGTCAACTTTGTAGTGAGAAATCTTTGTCTGCCATTTTTTGTTTTCTAAATGCCTTTTCAATGCACCGCATAGAGTTCGTTCGGATACATCGTCATAAAATAAGTCTTTGTCTATTTTCAAAAAAGAAGCATTTGCCTTTTCAAATAAGTCTAACAAAAATTCATAGTCTTCGTCACAATCGTAGTTCATTATTTTCCTTTTATCTTTGTACAATTCCTAAATAGGATTCTTTATATCCATAATACCTCTTCAAATAAACAGCAGTATTCATAACTGAAGCAAATGCAAAAACCGGAAGAGCCGATTTCATATTAAATAACAAACCTGCCCAAATATACGCAGAAAATGAAACATTAACCGTAAATACAGGAAAAGCAAAATAGCATATTATATCAATAATTACAGAGTAGATTAGAATGGATACAGACCTTACTATCTGATTATTGAATCTTTTAAGCGCCAGTGACACAAAGTAAATAACACCTAAATTGAGGAATAAAAATGGTATTGTATTTGCTGTTGACGTACAGAATAAATAAACAGCCAGAATTGCAAGCGCTCCATAACCTATAAACTTGTTTTTTTGTGCTACCCCATACATTAGGAAACCTGATATTGGCATTTGTTAATCCTCCCTTAATACCCCCAGTAAGATGCGTCCACATATCTTAAAACAATCACATCGCCGTCCTTCACTCGGTATGCAGAAACACCGACTGCTGCTTGCTGAAAGTTTACTTCAAATGCCCAAGCGTACCCTGTTCCAGCACCCCAATCATAGTTGTCATCCTTGCCCATCGCAGAAGTAATTAACATACCGTAACTTGACTCTGTGTATCCAAGTTGCATAACTGATTTATTCTCTTTTAAAATATCCGCAACTAGATTTGATTTATAATCTTTTGAACTTATGAACTTAATCTCCACCGCACTTTCGTCTAAAATTGAGATACTAATATTTTTAACTGCAACTTTGGGAGCAGGTATCAATGTCCAAATCATTAATCCAACCAAAACAACTGCCAAAGCAATATTAATATATAACGATATTTTACTTGGTCGCTTGTTTTGTGGTTGATTATCCATTGTTTCTCCCTTTAATTTTGTCTTCAGTATCTTTTCTTGTGAAAGTATAATACTTTAACACCTTAAGGATATCCTTGTCATCCGTTAGCGAGCTTATATCAGAAAAATTATTTTTTTCAACTATCCCCTTAAGTATTGATAGTTTTTCTTCTGGAAGCGCCCTGTAATCTCTCCACCACCTTCCGGTGCCACCATTTTTTTTGTTCTCTTCGCGGTAGATAATAAACGCTTCTGGCATATAAAGTATTTTCTCAAATTCTTTTTCGTCTTTGCCAAATGCTACTTCAAAGAACCTCTTACCTTTTCCTATCTTCCCTTTTGTTGAATTTAGCACTGCTTGTATTGCTCTAATAAACTTACGGTTCCAATGTTTGCCAGTATACTTGCGGTCTTTGTAGCTCCACTCATCTTCTTTCCCTTTGCCTGTGATAGGATGATATTTCATAGGAAATGAAAAAATACTGACCTTAAGTTCCTCACAAAGGTCAATATTTAGCTTCATGCGCAAAAATAGTTCCTCCGGTTTATCGTTAAAGTTGTAAAGCATGTAATTTGAAAGTTCACGTATTCCACTTTTTGCAGCCATACGAACAGATGCTTCATATGTTTCTTTGCCAGCCCATTGGTCAAATGCAATGCGCAGTGGTGAGATATTTGTTTCGGCCAGCTTGTCCATTTTCTCTTGAGTAATAAGACGTGCGTCTACCCCTTGGTTAAAATCAATAATTCTTTTCAATGGTCCACGTTTAAAATACTTTGCAAAGAGTGGCGACATAAAGCTATCAAGCTCAAGTATTTTTTCCTTTGATGCCGAAAGATAATCACTACAAAATGCTCCGTTAATTTTGGATTCTGCTTCAGCGACTACGTCCTGCTTATCAAGTTTGGTCAATTTTTTTATTAGTTCTTTATATAAATCAACGCATACTCGAATGTATGCTCGCTCGTTAAAATTATCTCGTAAGTTTTTTATTGCAATCTCGTATTTGCTTTCAGGAATATAGGTCGCGCCGTGCTGAAAACCGCAACGTTTTATTTCATCAATAATATTTGAATAACACTTTGAAGCAAGCACATTATTATCAAGCAAAAGCAAGTTCCGTTGTTCACCAAACCGCTCTTTTGATTTTGCAATTGTTTTTTCAAGCCCGATATAATGCTTAAACTCTGGCTCAAGCTTTGGTACAGCACAAAAACCACATTTATTTGTACACCCACGAGTCATATAAGCAAAGTAAGCGTCGTGCGCTGGGTACTTATACTCAACTTCTTCCAAAATCGAATAATCAAGAGGTAATTCATCAATTATGTTCGTATCACCTTCATCAATGATACCAGGCTTATCTAATTGCCTTTCGAATGGTCTGATCCCTGTTTCTAGTTCAATTTCGTCAGGTAATAAGGATGCCATTATTCCACCAACCATTATCCGTCCGTCTGGCTTTCGAAATTTGTTTGCAAAGTTTATTGTTTCAATAGTTTTACTCCAATAAAATGTAAAAAGTGTTGTAACGCCCACGAAATCATAGACCGGATTATTTTTTATATAATCCTTATTTTTGAAGTTCTTTCTTGATGTTTGAATTTGTTCGACAATCTCACTTGACAAAATTTTGCAGATAAAATCAAAATCTTCATTTTTACCATGGCGAATAAACCTAAAAAAAAGCGGCTCTTGGCCGCACCAAGATTTGTCTGCCATGGTACACAATTGTTCCATAAAACGGTCGTATATAACTTCAGCACGAAGATCAAGTTCGCTACCCTTAAAAAAACGCACATCATCACCGCGCTCTCGAAAATAAGTCGCAAGTTTCATCAACCCCATCGGTGGGTACTTGTTGCGATAGTTAGGTTCGATTAAAAGCACTTTTCTTTTCACTATGAAAACTCCTTTTCAATCATTGCTAATATTCTTTGATTTGCTTCTGCATCAACATTAATTGCAATAATATCAAGTATTTTCCCTATAATTTTGCGCTCTACTTTACTACATCTTTTTAATCTATCGGTCCACCAAGCCTTTTTATTCTTATTATCTTCATTTGTTTCTCCCACACTTTTCTCAACTATATTTGCATCACGATGTGTTCTTATTATATTAGCAACTTTACCTTGCAACGAGTCTTCCTCTAGACTTTCAATCTTCTTTCTAATATCTGTTTCAGCCTTCTCGGCATTCGCCCTTATTTCAGCAAGTTCGCTTTCAAGTTTGTTTTTTTCAGCATTCCCAACAAAAGAATTCTCTTTTTTCTTTTTATCAAATTCTTTCTTTTTAATGTTATATATTTCGATTTTTTTGTAAGAGCTGTTTATAGATGATGCGTTGTAATAAGTTCTATAGAGCTCGTCGTCAAAATATTTTTTGAGTTCAACTTCAAACTTCTCGCTCGAAGAATTAGTGTTAAAATAATCACGCTGCGAATTAGGTATTAAGTTTTTATCTATTGTAAAAACTTCACCAATAAAATAATTATTGCCTCTGTCTTCTTTAAATAATTTTTCCAAAGCGTTTTCATCGCCAATTTGGATGTTTTCTTTTCTAAGCCTTATTCCTCGCATTTTGTTTGACTTTGGAATGGCTTGTTTAAACTGGCAAACTCCAATCCATGACCAAGCAATTAAACTTTTATCGTCACTGTAAAAACCCTTGAACGCAATATCCTTGACCTCGTCATACTTTTTCTCACCATTTGTTAAGTGCGTAATGTATTTTTTATAAACATCTTCACCATTTATTTTAACAATATATTCATCAATTGGATACCCTATTTCCTTTGCTTGCTTGTAAATCTCTTCACGAAATCTAAATGTGTTTTGATAAGGAACAGGTGCTACAAATGATAGATATTCTTTAACTTTAATAATGTTTAATAAACCATTATTGTGTTTGTCAATATTCTCTAATTTTACAACAAAAAAATGGCTTTCAGTATTCTCCGTTTTTTCTGAACTGAAGGAGTAAATTTCTTTCAATATTTCGGTAGCACTATATTTTTTCTCTTTTGTTTGATGCTTGTTTAAGAGCTCACGCATTCTTTTGGCATCACAGGACATTGTTGAAATAATATTTTCACCCTTGCATTTTGTTGAAAAAACTAGTTTATCACAAAATGCCATTCCGCAAAGCCTTCCTATTCCACGAAATCCCTTATCTTCGCCAAGTGTTTTATCTGAACTTGCCACATTAACTAATATCCTTTGGAAATCATCTTTGGATATTCCTGTTCCGTTATCTTTAATTTCAATACTTTTTGCAGATTGGTCTATCCATATTTCAACTAAACCCTCATTTTTATTAGAAATTATTTCTTGTTCAACTGCTTTATCAATAGAATCACAAGCATTTTGAATATATTCTCTATAACAAACGAAGGGATTTTTATACATCCCTGTCGTTAAACTATCTAAAATATTCGCACCAAAAATAATTTGTTCTTCCATTGTTTACCTCTAATTTTACTTAAATTGCTTATATATTGGTTTTGGGAATCTAACTTTTAATAAAGACCTGAATACTGGATTTTGCAAGATATACTCTCCTTGATCTAATCGTGTGAGCATATTCTTGTAAGTTGAATGGATACTTGAATAACTACTTGTTGAGGTTTCTATTGAGTTTGTTCGCCCGTAAGCGTGTGTCGCACAGTTTCCAGTGACACGTTTGTGAATATCAGACCTAAACTGTTCTGCACCAAACAACACAACACCCAATGAACGACCTCTCTCTGCTACATCCAATATTCCTCTAAGTATAGGTGAATGCTTTGGCGCATCTGTGCCAGCATATTTATTTAATTCATCAATAAAAACAACAATACGCTCCGGTGGATTTACACCATGTTCCTCGCTGAAAACATCTTGCTTGAGGTCGTAAATAGTTCTTAAGCAATCACCGAAAACAAAAGCCTGCTTATCCTCCGCCAGCTTTGCAATATCTACAACAAAAACATCATTTGCTTTAATTTGCTTTAATTCGTCTTGCAAACGACATTCATTGTTTTGTTTGCTAAATCCATTTGCGAACATGCTATCGTTTTTAATAGCTTTTGAAACTATTCTTTTAAACTTGCGCCAACTCATAATTGAGATTTCATCTTTCTGTGATTTCGGGTCACCTTTCTGTGTCTTTTCAGAAACTTTATCTAAGAAATCCTGCCAAGTGTCAAGACCGTTAAACTCACCATCGCCAATTATCTTTTCAATAATTGACTCCATTGTCTGCGTAGTATCATCAATATTTGCAAACATCATCTCGATGCTTTCTTTATCATCTTTATACAGATATTTATATTTCTTCAACTGTTGTGCTCTTATGTAATTATCAACATCGTCTTTACCCATGTATGTAGATTGACGCGAATCAGAGGACGCAGAGTATGGGATAAAATATTTAACATTTTCGAACGGTTTATCGATTAAACCTAATCTTTTGTATTCTTCTTTTACCTTAACTGACGCATCGCTTTCGTTCTCTTTATCAATGGCCAACAAATCTCTGCCCTTAACATTAAAAATTACAAAAGCAGTTTTGCGCGCATCTTCGTTTTGTTGATTATAATCTTGAATAGCTTTAAGCAAAAACATTGCGTATGAAGTTTTTGTAGCCAAACCAGAAATACCTGAAATATTCAAATGTGCTCCTTCTGGACCAAGTAGAAATTCACTATTAAGATGTACTGGCAAGATAACTGGGTTTTCTGTTCCAGCATACATTTTTAAAGAACCGCAAAGTAATTTGTGTTCAATTTTGTCAAGACCTAATGCCTGTATGATTTCTTCTTCGGTAGCTAAATAAACCTTATCATTATTGTGAACAGGTGTTTCATTGCCTTTAGTATTAAATGAAACTTTTGCTTCTACATAATTCATACCTACTCGCAACGTCGGTTCCAGCAACTCTGTGTCGCCAAAATCCGAAGAAATGAAGTTAGTTAAGAAACTTTGTGCGTCAGTAATATGCAAAATATTTTCGATGACACCAAAAGTATGTGAACCATCTCTTCGTTCCACTTTTACAACATCAAAAGCGTGCAACCTTAGATCAGAGTTTGTCCAAAATTTGAACTCATCGATTGTGGTCGGATACTTCTCCGTCGCCAACACCTTACCAATTGCCACTTTAGTTTCTTTTCCCATTTTTTTCTCCTTAAAATAACTGCAGAAAACTCTCTGCTGATATATATTTTGATTTGACATATGTTTCTGTCATATACATCGGATAAATATGATTTGCCCATCGTAAATCCGAGCCATAACACACTGGGTTTCGCTCGTTTATGATATACGCACTCAACGTGTCCACTAACTCGCTGTCAATTCCGTTTTCAATTTCTTCGCTTGTTACTAGCATCTTTTCTACTTTTAATATTCCGTCAAATGGAGTCCTAGTTTTCTCTTGACCTTGTAAACGAATATACCAAACAGCAAAGTCAACATCACCACAGAATTCATTATGATAACGCGCCACAGGAGTTCTACTATACAATGGCAAATCTGCAATAAATCCTGGATTTGGTTTCCCATTAATATCGCAACAAACTGAAGGATTAAAATGCTTGGACGCACCTAATACGAAATTGTAATTCTGTTTAAACTTCGCAAATTGTTTCTTTTTCTCCTCTTTAGTTATATCTTTTTCATAAACAGGTTGAGAGTATTCAAGCGAGCCATCTTTCACTAAATAATTATTTTGGTCTAGTTTTCCTTGGCTGACAAATAATGCAACCATTTCTTTTTCTTTTTCAATCATTCTGTCCTGGACTTTTGCAGTCGCTCGGTCTTCACACTCTCCATCTTTCTTAATATCATTAGTTTTATAACCCAAAACAGATCCGATTTTAATGCCGAGTCTTTTTAATTGATTACAAGTTTGTGAAATCTTTAAGGCGAGTTGCGAAAAGAACTCTTCTTTTCTATCGGCATTAGCTTTCTCAGGCACGGCTAAAACAATTTCGTTAATGCATCTTTCCTGTTTTAATATTCTATTTTTTCGTTTACAACATCCTACTCCTATTTGCCCAGCAATTATTGGATAAATTTCCATGCGATTACCCGAAGCATCATAACCCACATTATCAACTTTATATACCTTCCTTGATCCATCTAAAAAATAAGTTAATATTTGTGAATCCCCATGTGATAGTTCTTTAGCCTTTTGTGTCAAATTTATCCATGTTTTATACTTTTCAGTTTCGCCGTATTTTTGCCACACATTTGATTTTTCTCTTTCGTCAAAACTTATTGCCGAATAATCGCCACTATCTAAACTATATTTACGCGCCTTATAACTTTTCCCACCTGTTTCGGTTTCGAGGATAGCGGTTATCTTTCGTTTTTCTAACATATGAACTTATATGTATCACAAATTTACATGAAAGTCAAACCCAAAAACATCACGAAAGTCCAGTTAACAGTACACTACTTTGCTTTTCATACTTCAAACGAGAGACAAATAATGATCAAGCGACTTCTCTGCGACTGAAATTACCAGCTTAACAAATGTGGTATAATCTTTTGTAACGTGCGCATGGTCGAGCGCGTCATAGTACTCAAGGCGCTGTTCCCTACGAATTATTAATGGCGGGAAGCCATTCTTAATCGCAATGAAATTCATCAGTAGCCTTGCAGTGCGCCCGTTGCCGTCAACGAAGGGGTGGATTCTAACAAATTCACCATGAAGTAATGCCGAAACGACAAGCGGATGGTATTGCTTTGACCAGGTCTTTAAGTCAAGCGTTAGTTGTTCCATTTGTTCAGGAACGAAAATATGGTCCGGGGGAATATGTGTGGCGCCGGAAATGATAACCTTCTCGTTGCGATAACGGCCAGCGTTCTCTTGGTCGATTTCTTTTAATACAAGCTGATGAATACTTTTGATGTCGCGTTCAATGAGAACAGAATTCTTACTTACTAGCTCCTCAAGATACAAGATTGCCTCTTTGTGGTTTATTGCCTCAAGATGTTCCTTAACGCTCTTGCCACCAATTGTGATGCCCTCGAGGACAACCTTTGTCTCTTTAAGTGTTAAAGTATTTCCTTCGATACCGTTGCTGTTGTATGTCCATTCAATAAGTTCGTTGGACTTGATGCTTTTAATCGTCGCAATCGGAAAGGGACGCTTACTGTTTAACAGTGCAAGTTTTTCATCGATGGTTGCAAGGTTACTTGGCAAGTTAATTATGAACTCACTTGGCTTTACACTAACACGAGTATCACGTGGCTTCTTAACATCGTTTGGAATCAGCCAGGATTTACCCATTTTGGTTGCACCTTGGATGCGCCCTTCTTCTATGAGTTGCCTTATTCTTCTTTCGCTTATGCCCCATTCTTTCGAGAGGTCGTTCAAGGTTTTGTATTCCATATCTATATCCTACCGCATACGGAAGGATATGTCAACACATTATTACATAAGGAATTAAAAAGATTATCGGATTTTCTGACACTCATTTTGGCACTCAATTTTTACTGTAATATTAAAATCGTTTTAAAAGGCGCCTTTGCGGGCGCCTATTTTTATTACTTATTTTCTTGTCGAATTAGTAGAATGTTTGTTGAAAGGGTCAACTACTATTGGTACTAGCATTTATTTTGCCTCCTTTAATTTATTATGTGTTTCAAGGAATTTTATAACCGAATCAAAGTCTTTCAAGTTTTCTTTCTTTGCAATGGCGTCCAAAATAAGGGCGACTTTTGCGCTGTTTTGGGCGTTATTGCGTTGGATTTTTTCAATCTTTTCCACGGTCGACCCGATTGCAGTTGCGTACATTTCAAGAGTATAGCCACTTTGTGCAAGACTTTGCTGGGTGTCGTGCATTATTTGATGAAAATATCGGGCGACAAGTTTATCGTGCACATCAACTTTTGTGTTGTCGCAAATCACGCGCAACAGCTCTTGTTCGTTAAGTTTGTCACTTTCGATTTTGGATTGCTTTTCCAAACGCGCTCGAATGTCCTTTTTGAACTCGGCCAAGGTGTTGAACTCGCTTGATTCCTTTGCCAAATTGTCGTCAATCGCAGGAATTTCACGGATTAGGATGTTGCGGATTTCAACTTTAAAAACGGACTTTGCGCCTGCCAATTCCTTGGCGTGGTAGTCTTTTGGGAAAGTCACGTTCACATCAAGTTTGTCACCAACTGTTTTGCCAACAAGTTGTTCTTCAAACGTGTCGATGAACGAATGCGAACCAATTTCAAGTTCATGGTTTTTGGCCTCGCCACCCGCAAACTTTTTGCCATCGACAAAGCCCGTGAAATCGATAACCGCGATATTGCCGTTTGCGATTTTGTGACCTTTGTCCGCCGCGATTTGACGAGTACGGCCACCAGCCACACGAGCCAGGAAACCGTCAACTTCTTTGTCTGTGACTTTTATTGTTTTTGAATTAATCTCAAGCCCCGTATATTTGCCAAGTGTGAATTTGTCCTGGACTGGGATTACCGCAATAAACTCGATACCGTCAGGTTTTTGGCTTATATCAACCTCGGGGTCGTCCAAAGGCGTCACATTCGGGTTACCTTCCAGATACTTTGAAAAGGCCTTGTTGAACAGTGCATTGAAAGCAGGTTCAGTAAAAACATCGCCATATTCCTTTTCAATCATGCCGCGTGGAGCGTTGCCGTCGCGAAAGCCCTTGACCTTGTATCGGGCGCCCTCGCGCTTGCAAGCCTCGTCCATAGCGGTGTCGACCTGCGCCTTTGTGAAGTTAAATTTTGCTGTTACATTCATATTTTATTCTACATAAGATTTGTGCAGTATGCAATTAAAATTACTATTAAAAGTAATTTGAAAGCGATAATAATGCCGTAAGTGGTTTTTTTACGGATGATTTCTTTTTTATCTTCGGGAGTAAAGCATGACGGTGTCCTGATTCGACCGTAAATCTCGGTTTCTCTTATTTTGTGTTCGAATTCAAGTTTTTTGATTTTACGCCTGAAATCAATCATATCTTGCAAAGTATCTTGAGTACTTGCACCAACCGCGATTACGCCTGTGCCAATCGCAAAATACAACAGTGTACCCGACTTGTCTATACCACTAATGCTCATCAAAAAAAGTGCCACTAACCCGCCCCAAAACGCTACCCGTCGAACAAGGCGCCCGTCATACCAGCACTTAAATTGCAAAAACAGTTTATTATTTTTTTTCATCATTAGAACAATCTTGTAAAGTCTTTGTTAAGGATTAAGAACACAACTACAAGGATTGTTGCGACAACCCAAATAACGCATTCCACAAAGTTGCGTGTAGCCCAACGGCGTTTACCGTCGCGGAATACGTAAAGACCCGAGTAGAAAATTATCATTATATACGCAAGCACAATCGCGATCGCCATCAATGGGCCAGAAATGCTTGGTACGATTTTGGCAAGCAATAATGCAAAACCGATAAATGCCAATGCAAGGAACGCGACGAAGTTGAATACATAAGTCCAAGTGGTTTTAGCCATATTTCCTCCTTTTATAAATATGTCTTATATTAGCGTGCCGTATTCAGTTTAGTCAAATGATTTTTAAACTCTTGAGTCGGTTGAATTTCAAATTCGATTTTTTCACCTGTGCGCGGATGAATAAAAGACAACGAAACGCTTTCCAACATTTGGCCCTCGCCATGTTTGGGATTGTACTCTGGGTCGCCCACAAGCGGATGTCCGATGCTTTTGCAATGGACCCGAATTTGGTGGGTTCGGCCTGTTTCAAGGTTAAATCGCACAAGCGTGTGCTTTGCGAAATTTTGCACAACTGTGTAGTGCGTTATCGCGGTACGGCCTTTTTTGGAATCGGCCGTTACTGTAAACAAAGTCCTGTGATTCGGGTCGCGGACAATATTTTTATTGATTGTACCGCTACCCTGCATTACGCCTTCAACAATGCCAAGGTATGCGCGCTTTACTTCGCGACGCTCCAACATTGCGGACAAAAGGCCTTGGGTAGTAATATCGCGGGCGACGATTAAAAGGCCTGCCGTGTTTTTGTCAAGGCGATGAACGATGCCTGCGCGGTTCAAGTCTTGGGCGGTATTAACATGCGAAGTAGCGTGATGTAAAAGCGCATTTAAAAGCGTGTTGTCGTGATTGCCTGCACCAGGATGTGTGACCATCCCGCGTGGTTTGTTAATGACCATCAAATATTGGTCTTGAAAGACTATGTCAAGCGGGATGTCCTGGGCTCGATTTTCTTCGGGCTCAAGGTTCGGGTTCCACGAGGGGGCTATTTGTATAGCATCAGTTTCGCTTACCTCGAAGCCACATTTTTTTGTGACTACTTCGTGCACGGTTACATGACCCGACTTTATGGCGTTCGTAATTTGGCTTCGGGTATACTTGTCGCCAAGACGCTTTGTCAAAAGGACATCAAGTCGCATTGCCAGTTTTCTCCGTTTTTTTGAATGACGCGATGCAGTAACAAATTACAAGGATGCCCGTGCCAATAGTAAGACAAATATCTGCCACATTAAATATCGGCGAGAAAAGAGGCATTTTTATAAAATCTCGAACATAGCCAAAGAAAATTCGGTCGTAAAGATTCCCTATGGCACCGCAAATGAACAAGGCGAAACCGACATTCATTATGTCGTTTACTATACCTGTTTTTTTTACGATATAAAGCCACCACGCCACTACCGCGCAGCCCGACAAGAGCAGGTTCAAAATGACAAATAAAACCCGCATATTGCCGAACAACCCGAAAGCAATTCCATCGTTATGAACAGACATGTCGTGGCCGTCGGTAAGATATTTTGTAAGCAAGTCAACAAAAAGCATCGCAGTGACTATAGCAAAAAACACGATAATGTTTTTTTTCACTTGTGTCCTTGCAACATCGTGATAACCATCGGGCGACGTTTGACAGTCTTTTGGAAAAACGTTTGAAGGTCGCGACGGACTTGTGTGCGGACTTCATCTATGTCGTCTTTTGCCAAATTAAGGTTGGCATTTTTAAGACATTCCAACACTGCAAGTCGGGCTTCTTGCATATTTTCAAGCAATTCGTCGCTGTACAAAAGCCCACGGGTCGCGACATCGGGCCCGCTTGTGATTTCACCTGTGCCCAAATTGTAGCCTATGCCGACAATGCAGATACCTTCTTCGGCCAAGGTTTGACGGTCGCGAAGAACCGAGGCGTCAGCAGAGCCAGAACTCGAGCCATCAATAAGAACCGCACCACTTGGAATACAGCCGACGCGCTTCAAGTTATTCATGGAAAGTTCCAACACATCGCCAAGGTCTGGGATTATAATATTGCGCTTGTTGACGCCCAAACGGGCGGCCAGTGCGACGTTCTTTTTCATGTGCTTGTACTCGCCGTGGATAGGCACAAAATAGTGCGGATTAAGCAATGAAATCACAAGTTTGAATTCGTCCTCATATGCGTGCCCCGAGGCGTGAACGCCCGCCAAGGACTCGTATACTACTTCTGCGCCGCACTTAATTAAGTTGTTGATGACTTGGTTGACCGCGTCTTCGTTGCCTGGGATTGGTGCGGACGCGAATACGATTGTGTCGTTGGCGCCGATTTGAACCTTTGGAAAATCGCCCGACGCCATGCGCACAAGGGCGCTACGTGGCTCGCCTTGCGAACCCGTAAGTACGATAAGTAACTCGCCGTCTTTGTAGTTGCCGATATGGGTGATGTCGATGATGCGACCACGCTCTTTTTCATCAAGGCGCATTTCGCCGATTTTGATTGCGGTGTCGGTGACATTTATCATACTGCGACCGCAAAAAACAAGTTTGCGGTTATACTTGATTGCCAAGTCCAAAAGTTGTTGGACACGGTGAATGTTGGATGCAAAAGTGCCAACGAACAAGCGTCGGTCGGAGTTGGCGGCAAAGACTTTGTCAAGTTGTTCCCCAGCCTCGGTCTCCGAAATTGAATGGCCTTTGCGTTCGGCATTGGTACATTCACACATCATAAGGGCGACACCTTTACGACCGATTTCGCCGATACGCGTGAGGTCGGTGACTTGGCCATCAACAGGTGTATAGTCGATTTTAAAGTCGCCAGTAAAAAAAATCACACCTACAGGGGTTGTAACTGACAACGCAAAACAACCCGCAATACTGTGGTTTACATGGACGAATTCGATACTGAAATTGCCGATTTGGACAACTGAACGAGCCTTTACAACAATGGCTTTAGCCTTGACATTTGGATGTTCGCGCAATTTGTTTTCGATTAATGCAAGCGTCATACGGCTTCCATATACGGCCGCAGGAACTTGGCCAAGGGCGTATGCGATACCTCCGATATGGTCCTCATGCCCGTGTGTGATAATATAACCGCGGACTTTGTCCTTGTTTTGGACAAGGTATGTAAGGTCTTGCACAACGCAGTCAATGCCAGGCATGTCGTCGGTTGGGAACCCGAGACCGCAGTCCAGAACGATAATTTCGTTTTCATATTCAAGCGCGTACATGTTCTTGCCGATTTCGCCGACGCCCCCGAGAAAGATGACTTTTACCCCTTTTGACATAATTTATTTACTCCTTTTTTATAATAGGTTTTGTTTATGCTGTTACATTTTTACCGATTTTGATTTCGATGTCGACCTTTTGTTCGCGAACTTTGTTATATGCAGGACTTAAGAACAAATCCGTTGGGTGGGCATTGTCGATACTTACGACCCCGCTGTTGAACACCAGGATACCAAGTTGACGGAATACTGTAGCACAGAAAATAAACTGGTGCAAGTTATACTGACACGAATTCGCCAAGGTTTCAAGTTTCATGAACAGGTCGTAGACATTGAACGCGCGTGTCCCGTGAGCGGTTTTGATGAATTTATAATAATCGACAAAGACTTCGCGGTCGGCGTTAAGGCTTTGCAAAATTTTGTTAAATTTAATGTCGGGTTCGTATGGAAAGGCGTCTTGCAAATATCCCGACAATGTGAGGGCGTAACTTTTTGCATCGGTCGGGATAGGAATTACAGTTTTGGCAACGGCTTTGGGTATTGTGGTACCGTCGGGCTTTTGGAATTCAAAAAGGACCTTTTTAGGGAAATTATAGGCAAGAACATCTCCGCAGGCCGAGCCATTAAAGAAGATAAATTGCATATTTTTGTGGCTGAAACGCAAGTGAATTGGGTGATTTGTCAAGGCACCGACTTGGCAATTTGTTACCGTCATCATGAACACGGCTGATGGGTTGTCGCAACCTGTGGGTTCAAGTTTTTCGATTTCGCTAAGGAATTGAGGGGTGATTTCGTCCTGTTCCAAATCGAAGTCGTACAATTTTTCGGATGTTAAGTTTACTTTGTTGTAAGACTCGTTCATGTGGTCTGTGATTTTTTTGTTAAACTCATCGAACCTGTCCACAGCAACAGACAATCCCGCAGCCATCGCATGTCCGCCGAAAGATATCAACATGTCGGAAAATTTTTCCACGGTTCGGACAATGTCAATGCCGTCTATGCTTCGGCCTGACCCCTTCGCAACATTTTCTTTGATGCCAAATATGATGCTTGGTTTGCCGTATTTTTCAGTGATTCGAGCCGAAACAATACCAAGTACGCCCGATTCCCACTTTTTATCGGCAAGGACGATGATATTGTTTTTGTAAAGTTTCTCGTGTTCAACTTGGGCTTCGACTTCTTGATAAATCGTATTGCAAAGTTTTTGACGGCGAAGGTTATAGTCGGCAAGGTGCTTGATGATTTTGTCAATCTCGGCTTCGTTTTGTTCAAGTATGATGTCAAGGCCGCGCTTCGCATTTCCCATGCGACCAGAGGCGTTGATTTTTGGGCCAAGTTTGAAAGAGATATCTGAACTTTTTATATCGCCGTGGATATTGCAACTTTTCGCAAGCGCCGTGATCGACGGCAAGGAATTCGCATTTAGTTTTTGAAGGCCCAACGAAGTGATAATACGATTTTCGTCTTTTAATGCTACGATATCGGCGACCGTGGCGATTGAGCATATGTCCAGATATTTGCGCGCGGTTTCCAGGCCACCCAATGCGTGGACAACCTTAAGCGCAACACCAGCACCGCACAGGTCGCGGAACGGATACTTTTGGTCGGCGAATTTTGGGTTGACGCAAATGCAATTCGGTGTCTTTTCGGGGATAACATGATGATCGGTGACAATGCAATCAATACCGAGCGATTTGGCATGATCGACTTCCGCGGTACAACTTATACCGCAATCGACGGTGATTATTAACTTGGGTTCAAAGCGTTCGTTAAGTTTATCGATTAAATCTATGTTAAGTCCATAGCCGTCGTCGCTTCGGTCGGGCAAAAAGTAACGTGTCGAGGCGTGGCGCGAACAAAGATACTTGTACATTATTGCAACAGAACAGATGCCGTCGGCGTCATAATCGCCAATCAGCAAAATACGCTCTTTCCGAGCAATGGCTTGTTCTATACGGACTGTGGCTTCGCGCATCCCTTTTAACAAAAACGGGTCATGCAGGTAATTCGGTGAAATGTCAAAAAACTGTTTGATTTTCTCCTTGGAGTCAATCCCTCGTGTGAATAACAGTCTTGCAAACTTTTCACTGAGACCAAAGTCCGTGAACACCGCCAATTCCTTTGCACCCAATGGGTTGCTTCGTCGGGGTCGGTATTTCATACTTTGTCCTTTTCTGTATCATAATATTGACATACTATTTTTATTTGTGCAAGGGTTTTGTAAAAATATTTAAAAATTATCGGGTAAATCATTTTCAATCAACAATATGTCGCCAGGCTTCAGCAATGTACCAAAGATAGTTTTGCCTTCGTCCAAGTTTTTTGCGAAGTGAATTTTGGATTCTGGAAACTGCGTCTCGGGCGGGCTCTCATGCAAACCGTCATAGATTGCACGCTTGTTTGTTTCGCCGACAATTATAACGTGGTCGGCGATACCTACCATTTGGGCACCGAATCGGCGATTGTCGTCGTATTGTGAAGCACCCAGTTCAATCATGCCTGGGGTGATTACTATTGCCGAGGCACCAGGTGACGACTTTTTAAGGTCGGCAAGCACAGTCAAAGCGGCGAATGCACCGTGCGGAGACGAGTTAAAACTGTCGTCAAGGATACGGACTCCGTTTGGGCTTTCGATAAGTTCAAGGCGGTGAGGCGTAGGTTTCAATTCTGCGACCGCAACGCGGATTTGGTCTTGCGAGACGCCAAGTTCAAGCGCCATTTCACTGCAAACCATGATATTCCGACGGTTGTGGGCGCCGACAAGACGAGTTTTGAAATCACGAGGAAATTCCATAAATGGGACTATATCTCCGTTAATTTTTATGCCACCGTTTGGCACAGCGTTCAATAATTCCATTTTTTCGGCCCTGATATTTTCTTCCGTTTTAAAAGTTTCAAGATGGCACTTTCCGATGCTTGTTAACAAACCGTGTTGGGGCTTGAATAACTTGCACATTTGCTTGATGTCTCCCCTTTTTCGGGCGCCCATTTCCATGATAAGGACTTGGGTATCGGGCTTTAATTCCCCCAAAACTGTGCGACAAAAGCCCATTGGAGTATTAAAACTTGCGGGGCTTGCGACTACTGCGTACTTTTTTGACAGCATCTCGGCAAGTATGTTTTTGCACGTTGTCTTTCCATAACTGCCCGTGATACCGATGCGGATAAGGTCTTTATACTCGGGCGAAAACAGTTTTTTACGGGCGCGTCGGAGGTATATTTGACCGATAAGTTTTTCGGTTGGCAAAATTATATATATTGCGACAAGCATCATTACGGGTAGCGCGGCCGCCGTGATTGGCAAGTACTTTGGGGGCGCGAAGTACAGCAGTATGAAACTTACGACATCCGCGACTATGGCGATTGTGCCAAGCAGGCGTTTTACGCGGGCCGTATATTTTAGGGGGATTTTTGCGGGCTTTTTAAGGTTTAAAACTATTGCGAATATGCCAAATGCAAAGTAAGGCAAGAGGCCCAAAAATGAGAATAAACCAGGGGCAAAGAAACCGATTATAAATCCCGAGCCTGCGCCAAGCAGTGCCACAACAACCAAGGTGATAAAATACGGGTTGCGTTTTAAAAGCCACCTTAAAAGGTTTCGGGGCTTGTAACCTTCAAGTTGGAAAATGTGCACAAGTTTAATACCAAGCCCACACAAGAGGGCCGCGCTTAATATTGAAACGGTGATTTGAAGTGTTAACATTGTGTCTCCAAAAACTTGTAGGCGTCGTGAATGAACTTTTGCGGGTCGTCAAGGAAAGCGAAGTGTCCAGCGCCCGCGTATGTTTTTAAAATAGCCGAACGGCAAAGTTTTGTCCAACGTTTTGCCATATATATGGGCGTGGATTTGTCTTTTGCGCCGAAGATAAGCAAGGTCGGCGTTTCAAGATACGAGATTTCAAACGACAAGTCACGGTGTATTATGTTTTTGAAAGTGCGCTTTCCATTTGCACATAGACGCGCGTAATCAAAACTTCCCTTTCCGATTCCAAACATCTTGTACAATTTAATTTTTGACCATATCTTAAGGTTGAATCGTGGCTTGAGGCCAGCCGCACCAGTCAGCACCATTCGTTTGACCATATGCGGGTTACGGCGCGCCAATAATACGGCGACACGGGCTCCGAAACTGTGGGCAATTATGTGACAACGGGTGACGCGCTTTTCGATAAGTTGTGCTTCGACATAGTCAGCGTAATCGTCCAAGTCCATAACTGTGCCAGGATTGCAATCAAAATCGATAAAAATACATTCGTGAGTGGACTCGAAAAACTTTGCTATACCCGTAAATGTGCCAGAGTTCGCGCCCCAGCCATGAAGAAAAACTATGTGTTCCATATGTATAATGTATGAATTATTGGGGGGTGTTGCTTTTGTTCACGATAAATTCCGCGTTATAGTAAGGCTCAAGTGTATGTATGTCGATTTGCTTGCCATTTTCGTATACAGGCTTGCCCGTCCCGAATGCCAAGGCCTTGATTGCGGTGACGCCGACACGGCTTGCCGTCCATGATTTGGTATTTGTGTTTACAATTTCAAAACCGTCACAACCACGGATTTGTTCGGGTGTAAAGACCGTGGCAATTTTGTCGCTGTGACAATAGTCCGCGCTTGTATCAATTAAAAGTAACTTTGTGTTTTTCATCTATGTACACATTTACCACGTTTTTAAGGTCTTTGTAAACGGCTTTGTCGACATTATTGTATGGCCATTCGATAAAGAACAAATTATCTCCGTGCAAAATTTCAAAAAAGTCGGTGTTGTACAATTCGGATTGAGCCTTTATACGGTACAAATCCGCATGGAAGATGTTGGGAGCGTATTGATTTATGATTGTAAAGGTCGGGCTTGTTACGTTAACTTGGTCGCCCAAAATCGCGCGGACGACTTTTTGGGTAAACATAGTCTTGCCCGCCCCCATCTCCCCGTGTAAAAGTATTACCACGGTTTAATGGTAGCGCAAAAAGGCTTAATAGTGCAAACGAAAACATCACTGTTGCGATGACGATATAGTAAATGTTGAAGCGCACAAGGAAACTTGTTGCCAAGATTATAATGCCCATGAAGATGTAACTGCGGACTTTTTTGCGTTGAAAGGTCACAAATTTAAGCATTGTAAACATCATATGGGCGCGTGAACGGAATTGCAACAAGGTGATATTTTTCGACTTTGCGGACTTTTTCACGGCGGGAGAAAAAGATTTTGCCGCGATGTATGTGTTGGCTTCGCGGTCGGTTGCCGAGACACAGGCCTCAAGGTCAGAGGTTTTGGGCTCGGCTTTGAAAAGCGGGAACAGGTTGATTTTTTGGGTTTGTGTGTGGATGATATACTTTTTTTGCACAGGTACGGCGCGGATTTGGGCAACGCGCTTTCGAGTTAATAACCAGTAAACCAAATTCACGGCCATCATAATCGTAAATGAAATCAAAAACACAAAAATAATATCGCGAAAATAAAACGACAGCCACAAATACGACAACAAAAACACGATGAACGAACGTGCAAGTAAATTACTTATCGATGCGATTCTCACACTTTAAGTATTGACAGATTTTGACTTGGAGTTTATCAATCGGCCTGTCCAAGTATTTTGCAAGCATCCAGTTTATTGTATAATTGTATATTATACCTATGACGAGGCAACTTGAAAAGACGATTGCGACCGAATAAAGATTTTGCCAAATCGAACCATTTGTTACAAACCATTCTTTCCAAAACAAAGTGCGAAAGTTACGGGCTTCATGAATCAAGTACACGGTCAATGTTCCAGCGGAGATTATGTTTATCGGTTTGAAACTGAATTTCAAATTTGCAAATACAACAAGCCACAATGTTGCCGACAAAATCACAAAAGGACCATGAAGTGCGGTGTCTCGATAACTTGAACAACAAATTGTTACGATTATTACCATAGTCACAACCAGTGAGATTGGTAAAATTATCAAATTATTTTTAAGAATTTTGTTTGGGTACAGGCGCAAGTAAGCCGCAATAAAATACAACAAAACAAATGTCATAAGGTCCGAATGGATATAAGGCGCATATGCAGACGTTTTAAAACACTCGGATAAAATTTTTGGAAGAATACTTATGTAAAAGATACCTATTGCAAGTATTATTAAGTGGAGGCGAGGGCCCGTATTCCGAATTATGATATTTAAAAGTGGAAACATAAGGAACAAGAACACATATGGAATCATGAACCAGTTACTTGAGATGTAGGCGCGAAAGGTGTTTGGCGCAAGATGCATAAAGACTTTTACTAAACTGTTGGGCGGATTAGTGTTGTTGTGGGCGAAGTAAAATATAAAAGCGATCACAAATGAAAAGAAGGATATTTGGAATAACAGTTTAAAAAGTTTTTTCAACTGGAATTTTGAAGTACACAAAAAATAGCCTGTGATTAAAACAAATACTGCGCAACCCCATTTCCCCCAAGAGCCAAGGAGTTCAAAACCGACACCAAGTTTAGGTTTTTGCTTTGAAGGAACTGCGTATGTCCAATAATGGCTGAAAACAATCATCAACATCGCGATAAGGCGCAACAATTCTATTCCAGAATTACGCGACCTTGGTTGGTTGGTTGGTTGGTTGGTTGGTTGGTTGGTTGGTTGGTTGGTTGGTTCATATGTCACATTATATCATAACATTTCAAGTTTTACGAGTCAATTTTTTTCAATTCGCGCTTTAGTCGGGCAATGATTTTCTTTTCAAGACGGCTTATATAGGATTGCGAGATACAAAGCATTTCGGCGACTTCTTTTTGCGTGCGCTCTTCGCCACCCGTATTGCCCAGGCCAAATCTCAATTGCATGATTTCTTGTTCGCGGATGCTTAAGCGGTTAATTGCAAGCCACAACAGATTGCGTTCCACCCCAACGTCAAGTTCGTTTTGTACGTTGTCTTGGTCAACACAGATAACGTCGCCAAGGCGGATTTCGGTACCGTCGCTGTCCATATTAATGGGCTCGTCAATGCTTACATCTCCCCTGTTTTTTAATACTTTGCGCAGGTGCATTAAAATTTCATTTTCAATGCAACGACTTGAATATGTTGCAAGTTTGATATTTTTTTCGTACTTGAAACTGTTGACGGCTTTGATAAGACCGATACTTCCGACACTTATTAAATCTTCGATGTCAAGGCCAGTGTTTTCAAACTTTTTGGCGATATAGACTACCAATCGCAGGTTGTGCTCGATTAACTTTTGACGGGTTTCGGGATATCCCAAATGAAGTTCCTGTAAAAGGGTTTCTTCTTCGTCCTTGGACAGCGGTTTGGCAAGGGCTTCGGTGCCGTTTATAAAGTATACGAAATTGTCATCCCATAACTTTGCGTTGGTGATTTTCTGAAACAAAGATTTTGCTCGGGCAAAAATACTGACATGTGAACGAGAGCCCATTACGCTGTTTTCAAATATGGTCATAGTGCAATGTATATTAACAAAGGGCAAGAAATATGACATTTTATTAAAACTCTTTGACTATTTTTGTCGGAAGTGTTAAACAATAGAAGAGGTTTATATGAAAAAACTTGCGATAATTTTATGTACGGTTATGCTTGCGGGAATTATAAGTTTCGCGGGCGGGATCCAAGCATTCGTTCACGCTTCGGCAAATTGGAACATCACAAACTACAAGGTCTTTTATATCGGGGCAAAAGATGGCGTTTATAAAACGACCTCGCCCGCTTTATTCACAAAAACAGGTATCAATCCTTTGATCGCGGCGGAATTGATGAGAATTTTGAACGAAGTCGGCTTTGACGAAACAAAGACTGCCGAGGACTTTTCAAACTTTGCGCATAAAGGTGATAATTTGGACTTTCAAACTGGTGCAGTTTATATTCGGCTTTTCGACCGATTGACAACATCGGGGACCGACGCAGTCAAGGCCTTTACGGGCAATGATGATGTCGGAGCGCGTTGGTGGCAGGCGGTTTACATGGGCAAAGACACCGTCGGCAACGACATATTGACGCTTATGATGGCCGAGCCTTACCGCGACAGCCCGTTCAGTGGCACGACCTATGCGACAAGCGCGGCAAGGGCAAATCTTTTAACGGATTTTGCAGGCGTTTTAAGTGCATATCCGAGTGCGAGTGCAACCATTGCGACGACCAATATTCCATGGCAAGTCGGCCAAGCAAATTCCGTAATAACTTTCGAGGATGACGAGGACGAGTTTCTTAACCCAGGTTTAAATTCGGACGACAAGGTCTGGTTGCCGTCGGTATACGAGACTTCGATTATGCCTGGCGTGGATGACGAAAAGTTGGTTTCAAGCATTGATGCCGACGGCAATCTTGATGATTGGAACAGGACGGGTCTTTGGAAATTGAACGGTTTTGACAGGGGTTTTTTGCCAAGCGCAACGTATGGTGAAAGTTTGCTTCGGTCACTTTCGACAGACGGGGCTTTTGTGGGTACTTTGGACAGTTCGGACCCCAGTGCCATTTATTCTGAAGGCGGTCCATATCAAGCGGGCTTGCGGCCTTGCATAAACATCAAATTGTCGGCCATAAGAACAGCACAAATTTATGCGGGCTTTGCAGCAGGAAGCGCGGCGGCATGGGATGCAGGGGTAAGCACGACGGGCATTAACGGCACAAGCGGTAAAAGCATCAGCGTATTCGGAGGCGGGCTTGGCGATGTCGTGTCGATTACTTACTTTTCGGGAAGCAGGCGCAAAATAAGCGGAATCACAATCAATGATATCGAGATAGCCATTGCGTCAAGTTTAAGCAAGGCCGAGTGGCAAGAAACAATTACAGGTGCGAAGTTCCGTGCATGGTATGCAAATGATTCGGCTCAAATGGTCAAGGTAGAATTTAAAGATATCAACAACACAAACTTTACATATAACACTCCTCTATTTGTTACCGCGACAACCGAAAAATGGACAGGTGGTGGCGGAAAGAAAAAGTTTGATGTTAAAACTTTCGGCTATGTCGCTGGTGGAATTGCGGTTGTGCTTGCAAGTGCTGCGGTTTTTGTTGCGCTCAAGTCACGAAAAAGTACCGAAGCCTAGACCAAATTAACATTTAACAACGCATCGTATTTGATAGAGTCGCGAAAACTTTTGTACGAAAGCCCAAGGCGGACATTATCGTGTGAAATCTTTTGCTTGTTGTCGATTATCTCAAACTTTGCAGGGGCGAAAACGAACATCTTGGCATCCGATTTATCCACAGTCGAAAAGTTTATATAATGCCCGTTTATTACTGGGAACATCTTTAAATACAACTTTAACGAAATGATTACGACAGGTGCGTTGCTCTCGGGGTCAACAAGCCTGTTCCCTGTGTCAAGATACCCTTTTGTTTTGTACTCTTTGCCCTTGTATGTGATTATGCAGTCGCGCAAGTGCGTGGTTACGGCTTGGCGCATGCACATGAATTTGATAAGACCAGACATAACACACAGAAACATCACGGTCACAAAAACTTTTGTGGCCATAAGAACAACTATTGCGACATAAAAAGTTTTCGGGTTGAAAATTGTCAAAAGCCCCATAGAGGCAAGCGGGACTACACACGCAAAAAGCATGCCAACAGTTATACAGACGGCCATTTTCCACAAGACAAGTTTATGCTTGATGGTTTTAAAAAGGAATCCAAGCAACACGAAGTTTATTACAAGATTGTCTATGATTGCGTACTCGACGTATATCGACATACATATGTATATGCGAGCATGCCATTAGAATATGTTAATTCTTTACGCCGATTCCACTTGGAGTCATGATAAATTTGTGCGTGTCGAGCGGTTTGATAGTACCACCAAGGCCACAAGCAACACCGCTTAAAAAATCAATGCGTCGTTGCGTTTCATTCACGGGGATTCCTTCAAAGTTGACTATGACGGCTTCGTTGGTTTTAAGATGGTCAACAATAGCGATAACTTCTACATCAGTTTTAGGCGATATTATCAAAATATGTCGGTTGCCGATTGTGCCGCCTTGGAACGCAGAGTTAAAACCTTGATTATCAACCGCGCGTGTCGGCGTGTCGTAGTTGAACAAGACCGCGGCCGCGTGGGATTGAGGGTTCGGAATCGGCGCAAGTTCTTGTTCAAATTCTTGTTCTTGTTGGATTGGTTCGGTGGCGCTACCTTTTGTTGGACGGCGCTCGGTACTGAAGCCTTTTGTTACCCAGTTCATAAATGACATGTCTTATTGTGTCAGATTTTTAGGCTTTCTGTCAAATCAAAATAAGCAAAAATAACCCACGATGCGGAATTTTTTAACACGTGCGAAAAATTTGCGGGGGCGGTGTCAAGCCATAAAAGATTCAACCCGAACAGTTGCTTTGTAAGCGCTCCCAGCAATAATGCATAGTCGGGGCTTTTGGATTCAGATTGTATAATTTCAAGTTCGCCCCGCAAGTCTACAAGATTGTTATAGGCAAGTCGGGCTTTGTCGATTATGTCGGATGCCGTTATCGATTTTTCTTTGTACTGCGACAACAAATCACACAAAGTCTCAAAGGTAGGTTTGAACGTCCCGACAAGTGTTGTGACAAGTTCTCTGTGGCCTTGATTTGCAAGTTTCAAGTTGGCTGTTTTCGTTGTGCACGGCGTGCCTGCTTCAAGTTCGTCTGTGTGGATGTTATCTATCACCGCCCATGCGTCGCCCGATTGCACAAGGTATCCGCTTCCACCGCTTTGTTTAACTTCCGTGCTTGTCCTCATCGCGTCGGACTTGTTTGTGTGGGTATCACTTAAGGTCACATAAAATGTCACCTGCTCCAATGCAAGCGCAGATGAATCTTTACGTGTAAAATTGACGAATCCAAACAAAAGATTGCCTACAAAAAACAATATTGCCAAAGCAATCGGCACGACGATGAAGATAAACATGCCACGGCGCGGACGATAACGGGTGTATTTATAGCCACTGTATGCATCAGCGTAATTATCATTACCTTTATGTAAAACTTTATCGCCCGATTCCATGGCAATGAATATGCGGGTTTTGTCGAATTTAGTCGCGCCAAATAAACTGCGTATCGGCGACCTGCACGGTATCACCGTCAATCATGCCAAGATTTTTTAATGCTTCAATCACTCCGCTTTTATCAAGTCGGCGGTGGAAGTATGCCGCGGACTCGGTGTCAGAAAGGACCACGCCACGGATTAGGTTGTCAATCATTGGGCCCGTTGCGGTATAGACTCCTTCTGCGTCGACAAAGACTTCAAATTTGTTTTTGTCGATGGCCACTTCCAAAATCGCGGTGGTTTGGCTTTCGTTAGGTTTCGGCAAAAGACTTACCTGCTTGGCGATGTGGTTCATAAGTTCGTCGATACCTTCTCGTGTGGCGCACGAGATATAAAAGTCACAGCCTTTGATTTTTTCATTGACATCAATTTTGTTTTGGACAAGGATTCGGGGCCTTTTTACAAGGTCGGAAGAAAAATTTTCAAGTTCCTTTTTGATGATTTGGATTTGGGATTCTTCTTCGATTATATGGACAAGCAAACGAGTGCGGTTGATGTGTTTCAAAAAGTCTATACCAAGGCCGACGCCGTTACTTGCGCCTTCAATAAGGCCAGGAATATCGGCAAAGATTATGGTTTGTGAACCTTTTGAATATACTCCAATGTTCGGGTGCAGGGTCGTGAACGGGTAATTTCCGATTTTGGGGTTTGCTCGACTTACAATGGATAGCAACGAACTTTTGCCCACATTCGGGAAACCAACAAGGCCGACATCAGCGATACAGTTTAATTCAAGCACCACCGTATGCATTGCGGTCGTGATGCCGTGTTGTGAAAAATTTGGAGTTTGGCGCCGTGCGGTTGCGTACTTTGCGTTGCCTTGGCCTCCTCCGCCACCACGCAATGCAAGGTATTTTTGGTCTTTTTCAACTATGTCGGCAAGTAACCCGCCGTCCATATTCAATACCTTTGTTCCCAAAGGCACGTGTATCTCAAGGTCTTTGCCGTTGGAACCGCTTTTGTTCATTGGGCGACCGTTGATGCCGTCTTCGGCCTTGAATTCGTGATTGTATCGAAAGTCAATCAAGTTGTCTGCACGGGTAGAGCCAATGAAAACTATGTCGCCGCCTTTACCACCGTCTCCTCCATTTGGGCCACCACGTTGGGTGTTTTTGTCGCGAAGAAACGATGTGTGGCCGTTGCCACCGTTGCCTGCTTTTATTTTTATCTCGACTCTGTCAATGAACATAATGTATCATAACATGATTGACAATTTTCGCAAAAGAGTTTATACTACAACCGATGAATAATTATTTTGAAGTGCAAATTGAATATGAAAACGCTACTGATAAACCAACACTTTGTGGGGTTTTGGAATTTGAAAACGACGTGCGTGCTATAAAAGATGGCGACAAAGGCAAATTTATAAAACAATTCAAAGGCATCGTTGATGGAAAAGGCGTTTTGGGGCATATGGAAATGAGCCCTTACAATTCAACATTGCAATTCAGAAAATTTGCAAAAGACCACGCGTCATCGGTGTTCAGTTTAAAAACAAACAGGGACTTTGTATTCAGTGGCACCTGTGATACATCGGGAACCAAACAACCCGAAAACGTAAGTTTTACAAAGTTTGTTTGCTTGTCCGACGAAGAGGTCCAAGAAAAAGGCATCAAAGAAACTTTGAACAAAGGTTATAAAGAAATCGGATTCGGTTTAGAGCGTGAATTGTCGTGAAATACTTTAAAATCGAAGGCGAATACGCACGTAACGACGGAGTCTTTTATAGCGGAGATGAATTCACGGGCTTTTTTGAACTTGACGAACAAGTGCGTAAGTATGACCACCCCGTGTATGGCGAAGTCGGCGTACAACACTTTTGGGGCGTCCAAAACGAAAGACAGGATATGGCGGAAGAACTTGCCATCAAAGATTGCAAGCCTTTGATGCTTGGTTTTATACAAACTCACCGAGTTGGACAAGTCTTGAACTTTACCGAAATTCCAAACCACCCTTTTTTACATATCGAGCCCGCTACCTATACTGTGGAATCCAAGGGTGACGGGGCTTTCGAGGGCAAATGCGTTATCGACCCCTTGGCGTTCCAAGACGATGCCACTATGGCCGAACTTGCACAGGCAACAGGAATAATGGAACCAAAAAAAGCCAATGTATTTACCACCGAACTTACCAATGAAGAAGTCAAAGACAACAAAATCAAAGAGTTTTTGGACGAGGGCTACATACAAAACGTATGGCTTGGGTTCAGGCCAGAAATGCGCGCCGTTATCGAAGAATTTGAAGGCTCGAGAAACGCGCTTATCAAATTGAATCAAGAGCAAGAAGACAAATCAATTTAAATCACAAAATTCCTTTATCATGCAGTTTTTGCAATCGGGCTTTTTTGCCGTGCAATGATAGCGACCGAACAAAACCATGTAAAGGTGATACTTTGACCAATTTCCGCGAGCCAGGATTTTGCCAAGGTCGCGTTCGATTGCTTCTGGGGTCGTGCCTTTTGAAAACCCAAGGCGCTGACTTACTCGCGACACATGGGTGTCGACAGGGATTGCGGGAATCCCATAAAATTCGGATACAAAAACCGATGCAGTCTTGCGCCCTACGCCCGCCAATGCCGTCAATGCATCGATGTCATCGGGGATTTTGGATTCTCCCTTGTCATTCAAATCGCGACAAAGCGAGATTATATTTTTTGCTTTGTTGCGATAAAAACCTGTTGAATAAATATACTTTTCTACTTCATGCGGGTCCGCGGTTGCATAATCGGCAATAGTTTTAAACCTTGCAAACAATGCTGGAGTGACCATATTTACGCGCTTGTCTGTGCATTGAGCCGACAGTATTATGGCGACCAACAACTGTAAATCATCGGCATAGTTAAGTTCGCACTTTGGATTTTCGCCAAAAAGCGTGGCGAAATGGGAGAATATTTTGTCTACTTTTTCGGTTTGCACATATATTTATAACATGAATGAAAAAGATTTGAAAGCAACAATCGAAAGTTACAGCAAGTTGTCCAATGACCAGTTGATGATTGAATTCGCCAAGCATATGTCTTTGCAAAAGCAAAAAGACGGCGGAGCAAGCATGCGTAAAACGATTGAACGAATCAAGCCGTTTCTTAACGCGGAACAGCGCGCAAGATTGGAGAAAGTTTTAAAAGATGCCGAATAACAGCATCAAAGATTGGGTAGTACCTACAAAGTTGGAAAGCGCAGGCGCTTCTTTTGATAAAGTCGTGCAGGCAGACGAAATCATTTCTGACGCACCGAAAGCCACCGAGCCTGCACCTGCACCTACAGCCATGTCCGAAGCCTCTGGTGGTGGGTTTTCGCCCGAGATGCTTATGGGACTTCTAGGCGACCAAAACCCTATGATGAGTACAATGATGTCAATAATAAGTGGCGAAAAGCCCGACATGATGTCATTACTGCCCTTGTTTATGCAACTTAACACCAAAAAAGAAAGCGCCCCACAGACGCTTTCTTTGGATGATTACAAAATCATTTCTTGACCGATGCGTTGGTAACATCGATAACGCCTACGTGGCCGTCTTCGCGTTTGTACATTACTTTTACGTTTTTGGTTTTTTCATCCGCGTAAATAAAGAAACTTATGTCCAATGTCGCAAGCGCCAATTCGGCAACCGTGTCGGACATTAACTTGATGTCGAAAGATTTGGTCTTTTTGATTTCGGTGCTTGGAAGATTCCAAATTTCTTTTGGCTTGGTGTACGAAAGCGTCTTTTCATTTATGGATTCGTGACGCAGAACTGTGCGAAGTTTTTCTTTGTTACGGACGACTTGGCGCTCGATTTTGCCAAGCACAATGTCGATATTGCTGTACATATTGCGACTGTCGGCTTGGGCGCGGAACGAATGGCCTTTTGAAGTGATTGTCAACTCCATGCGTTCGGTACCGCTTACACTTGCACAAACCATGATGAATGATGTCTTTTCATCAAAGTATTTTTGGATTTTTTCAAGTTTCTTTTCGACAAGGTCGCGCAGTTTGTCCGAGACCTTGTAGTTTCTTTCATGTATTGTGATATTTAACATATTGTGATTATATAGGCGTCGGAAAACTTTTGCAAGTCAATTTCAACATTTGTCGAAACTTTATTGAAAACGACAAGGCCGATTTTGCGAAAATGCGCACGGGCAAGCGCCACTGTAATCAGTTCTTCACCAGTAAGAAGTTTTACATTGAAAGTTTCAAGTTTCCTAAGATTATAAAGTCCGATGACTTCGTCGGTTCGGGCCATTGCCGTTTTTTTGTCGGTGCGCAGGCGCAAAGCCTTGTATATATTGCGACGAACACTTCCGCGGATAAACATTGTGCGGTCGCCAAGAGCCAGTACGTTGTTGAAACTTGAACGATTGAAACATAATCCGTCGCCCGAAATTGTGCCCGTATAACCCGCATCAAGGCCACACAGCACCCAAAACAGTTTGTCGGCAAGCGCACGCTCGCCTACGTTGTATGTGTATGGCTTGCCACGTTCGACAAGGTCCGTGAAGTCAAACTTCATGTCCTTAAGTTGAAAAGATATGTCTACTTTAAGCATATTTTGATTCTCTCGTCTTCAAGTGAAACACGGCAATTCGTTTTGGAACTTTCGGAAAGCATAGCCTCGGCAATCGGGTCTTCAAGTTCGGTTTGGATAAGGCGTTTGATTGGGCGCGCGCCGTATTCCGACGCTCCGCCTTTTTTGGCAAGGTAGTCGATGACGGGATGTTCGATGTGAAGTTTGATACCTGCGGCCTCGAGTTTCAATGTAAGGCCGTTGATTAAAAGCGCCGTGATTTTTTTGATATTGTCTTGGGTAAGCGAGTTAAACACGACGATGTTGTCGATGCGATTTATGAATTCGGGCTTGAAGCGCTTACGCAGACCCTGCATGATAAGGGCTTCTTCGTTTTTCATGTCGCTGTCGGCCGCGCTGAATCCTATGGTTGCGGTCTTTGATAAATTTTCCACACCACAATTGCTTGTCATGATTATGATTGCGTTTTTGAAACTTGTCACACGGCCTCGGTTGTCGGTCAATCGGCCTTCGTCAAGAACCTGTAGCAACACGTTGTACACATCGGGGTGGGCTTTTTCGATTTCGTCGAACAAGACAATGCAATATGGGTTGCGACGGACGCGGTCGCAAACTACGGCGCCTTCGTCATAGCCAACATAGCCAGGAGGTGCGCCAATCAGTTTTGATACGCTGTGGGATTCGCCGAATTCGCTCATATCCAACTTGATAAGCGACTTTTCAGACGCGAACAGGTGCTTTGCGATGACTTTGCAAACTTCGGTTTTACCGACACCTGTGCGCCCAAGGAACATGAATGACCCGACGGGACGATTTGGGTCACCCACGCCTGCGCGTGAACGGCGGATTGCTTTTGCGATATACGACAGTGCGGTATCTTGGCCAATAATGCTTTTTTTAAGTTCTTCTTCAAGATGTATAAGGTTTTCACGGTCGGAACCTGTCATTTTTGAAAGCGGTATTCCTGTGGCGCGGGCGCAGGCTTCGGCGATGTTGTCGGCGGTAAGGAACGGCACGTCGTCGGTGGCTTTCTTGCCGACCTTGATGTGGGCACAGGCTTCGTCCAACATGTCGATTGCTTTGTCGGGTAAGTTTCGGTCGTTGATATACCTGTCCGACAAGGTGACCGCGGCGACGATTGCGTCATCACCTATCATAAGGCCGTGGAATTTTTCGTATCCAGACTTGATACCACGCAATATTTCGATGGCCTGGGTGGCGGTCGGCGGATTGACAATTATGGGTTGGAATCGACGTTCAAGCGCAGAGTCTTTTTCGATGAATTTACGATACTCGTCGGTAGTTGTCGCTCCGATTGTTTGAAGTTCTCCACGTGCAAGGCGTGGTTTTAACATTTCACTTATTCCGACTTCGCCCTCTTTGCCCGTTGCGGTGGTTATTTGATGAAGTTCATCAATAAACAAAATTATGTCGTCGCGCTTGGTCAAAGTTTGAATAAGGTGTTCAAGCCTGGATTCAAGTTCACCACGGAATTTCGTGCCCGCCATCAAAGAGCCAATGTCCAGGCTGAAAATTGTTTTGTCCTTTAACAAGTCTGGCACATTGCCCGCCACGATGCGTAAAGCAAGGCCTTCCACGATTGCGCTTTTGCCTACGCCCGCCTCGCCGATTAAAACAGGATTGTTTTTGGTTTTACGGCAAAGGATTTCGATGCAACGCGCTGTCTCGTCGTCGCGCCCGATTATGTTATCGATTTTATTTGCTTTGGCTTTTGCCGTCACATCATAGCCCATTTGCAACAGTTCGGGTGGCAAGGTCGAATTCACTGGTGCATTCGCGGGCTGCGATACTTCGCCCGTTACCGTGGCGAACGGTGCGATTTTTTCTTCCATGCCGTCCGACATCATGAAGTCTTGGCTTATGCTTGTTTTTTTCGTAAGTGGCGTCAATCTTTTGGGGTCTATGCCAGCGTCGCGCAAAATCAATTCCACAAGAGCCTTGCATGTTCCCTTGCCAAAGGCCTCGATGACTTCGATAGTTTGCAAACATCCCGCGCAAAGAACAAACAAAAGAGCCTCGGACACTACTGCGTTTTGGCCGAATTCGGTGCTTATAAGGTCCGCGTCTTTTAATAACGCCGACACAGTCATGTCGGGCCTGTGTACCATTTTTACCGCAGTGATTGTATCAATGGTTATGCCTACGCTTGCCAAATACTTTGCAGCAAGACAATGGGTCACCGCGCAGGCACCATAAAGCAAGTGTATGGGCATAGTCGGCATCGGACTGCCACCAGAACTTGCGACATTGTTCGCGGTCTTTATAATCGTGTTAACATTTAATGACACGTTCATAACTTTATTGTAAAACAATGTCGAATTAAGGGCAACTGATTTACACACGAGATGACTTTAACAATTCACAAACACGTTTGGCGCGGATTTTGTCACGTTCTGTGACCGCACTTGCGCGGTTGTCGGTCGTCACAAGTGTTTGAGGTTGGATTACAAAAAACAGGTCGTCAAGGATTCGTTGGTTTTTGAACTTCACGATTCCAAGGTTGCTGCCAAGTTTTAACATCGCGATGTATTGTACGGCCTCGGCGCTTGTCAACAAATAAGCATTTGTCAAAATACCCCAAGCACGCATGACGCTGTCGATGACTTCGACGGGGCGACTTTTGTATAATTCAGTTTGCGCCTTTACCTCAAGTTCCACGATTTGCGTTGCGATACTTTTAACCATCTCAAGAATTTGCTTTGGTTGCATGCCGACACAGGCTTGGTTAGATATTTGGTACATATAACCGCACGCATCGCTACCCTCGCCATAGACGCCTCGGACGGTAAGATGTTCGTCTGAAAGTTGGTCGGCGATAAACCCAATTTGCTCGTCAAGTGTAAGTGCAGGCAAAAAAAGCATGACACTTGCGCGCATACCACTCCCCAAGTTCGTGGGGCAACTTGTAAGATATCCAAAGTCCTTGCGGTGCGCAATTTTGTGTTGAGATTCGATGTCTTTTGAAATTTTATTTGCAAGAGTGTACGCTGTGTCCAAATCGAACCCAGTTTGAATCGATTGAATACGTATGTGGTCTTCCTCGCCAAGCATTACGACAATTTTATTATCGTTACGGGAAACAATCATCGAGTTCTTTTTATTTTCGATAAGTTCAAGAGATATAAGGTGTTGTTCAAAAAGGGCGCGACTCATTTCAGGCGCAAGTTGCGACACATATGTCGATACAAAGTTTGTGTTATTAGATTTTATTGTGTTGGCAAGTCCCTCAAAAGCACCCGCAACCTTGGTTTTAAAAGGCACGGATTCAAGGTTACGCGCCAAACGGACACGGCTTGACACAACAAGATTGTTCAGTTCCATTCCGCTACCTGTCTGGCTATTTCGTCATGGAACACGTCGTAACATACACTGCAACCAAGTTTGTGGGATTGCAAATAATTTTCAAATTCGTACCCGCAAGACGGGCAAATCGCGCGTTTTGAATCGCATCCTTGCGTCTTTTTGAAAAAGTCAATAAGTTCTCCGCTGAAGTTTATTATCACGAAAAAATTTTATCACAAGGGTATTGATTTTTCAAACAAAATAGGGTATAATCAATGTGATGAAAAGATTTATATTTTTTATTATACTTGCGGGCGGTATTGTCGGCTCTTCGGCTGTTGTACTTTTTATGAACAAGTACTTGCCTGCTGGCGCCATTATGAAAAATGGCAACAAAATTATGTACAATTTTGTTAAAGGAGTAGCCAAAGGGACATTTAAATTTGGAACGACCCCTTCCCACGTTTTCATTTATGCGATGTTTGCATTCCTTGTAATCAACGCAGGCATATTCATCTCGATGATTTTACTATTCCTTTTAAGTGGGTTGACTTTGTTCCGCATCAAGCGCTTTTATCGCATCTCGCTTTGGTATCTTTTTTCGGCACTTATCTTGACCGCATCATGGATGTGGTTTAACATCAAAACAACAGGTGGCAGTTGGAATCTTGACGCCGCTAAAGAACTTATGTGGATTCCGGGAATTCCTTTGATATCTGCCCTTGTGACAGTAGTTCTTGGTCTTGTTTTTTCAATCGGCCGGCGGCGGTAGTTTTCACGCTTTCGGTAATATCAACGCCTGTGATATTGTCAAGGCTGTGAAAGAACGCATCCAAAATCATTTCAACTCGCTTGCTTCTGTCGGTGGGTGAAAGGTTGTCCCAATCGCCTTTAAAGTCTTTCATTCGACGGCGTACAATAACCCAAAGCACGTCCCACATAACCGAGATAAGGAACGAAAAGCCAACTACGAACACGCCAACCAACATGATGACATTGTGGCTTGTGTCCTTGGTGGTCGCAATAGCGATGCAAACAAATGTGGCATTGATAATTTTCATAGCCCACTTCGAGTATCGTAAAATGAATCGGGCTTGGCGTTGGAATTGTTTCTTTTCAAAAAGACTGTTAAGCGCAGCGACCTTTGAAACGAAAAAAATTATGTAAATAATGGTAATCGAAAGCATGCACCAGTTAAGCCAAGGCGGGCCAAGTTTAAATATCAATAATAATACCACATACAAGATGTACATGATGGCCATGAAAAGGCTACCCACATCGGCAATGGTATCAATCAACCGCGCGGGCTTTATTTTTGGCTTTTCTACTTCTTTCAACACTATATATTATAACGAAATTGATTGATTATCAACCGTTTCGATACCTCCCCTTTTTTAAAACTTCGCGCAAGGTCACAACATATGTGCTCTCGCTTTGTGTGTTAACGCTTGCAAGCATAATCAGTGCAAAGAATCCAATCGACCAACTGTGCAACGCAAAGCACGCGACAAAGAAAAGCGCAGTAAAAGTTAGATTTGATATTACGTACAATACTTTCGTCATTGCCTTGTTTGCAAAAAGTTCGATGGCTTTCCCGCCGTCCAAAGGATAAAACGGCAAAAGGTTTAACACCGCGACCGTAATGTTTGCGAAGATGAACAGCCCAAGGCTGTTGAAAAATTGAGGTACAAGCCATAATAACGCACCCGCGACGACGCATGCACACATATTGCCAAAAGCACCCGCCATCAATATGGTGGCCTGGCACGAACGTTTTAAGAATGCACAATCTATACTTACCGCACCGCCGAACGGCAACAATGTGATACGGCTTGCTTTTACGCCGAAACATCGTGCAGTCACGGCATGCGAAAACTCGTGTATCAAAACCGCCAACACGCACATCATCATGTACAGCCCAAGCCCGTACCAAATACTGGCGGCCACTACAAACAAAAACAGAGGATGAAAGACAATGCGCACATCAATTAATATTAATTGGCCTCGACGATTTTGCGTACAAGTTCGGGTTTTGAAAGAAGTTCCCCCGCACCGTTAATAACCGACATACGGTCACCAAGGTGCTTTTCGACATTCGGATAGTGCTCTTGAAAGCCAGTAAGTGCCAGGTCAAATTTCGAAAGGTCGTGTAAAGTGCCACCGTCAATTATTTCGGGGCCACACAAAACGGCCATATCTGCGGATTCGCCATCAGTGATGACGCTTAAGAATTCGGTTTTTGCGCCCAGTTTGAACCCCGCATGGTAGGCGCTGGCAATGACGCTTGGTATGAATGTTGCGTCGGCGACACCCGCAGTATAAACGGCGGTTTTGTAATCGTTCAATGCGTTTTGGTCAAGGCTCGAGGGTATACAGACAAGGCAGTCGCACATTGTGCCGACTTTTTTCAACATTGCCGCCACAAAAACCGATGAATGTTCGACATTGATAAGGGCGCCTTGGCGGATTACTTGTTTAAAAACCGTGTCTGGGCGGTCAAGAAATTGGAGCGCGGTTTTACCCACGGCCGTGACCTTGCCGTCGGTGACAGCAATTATCGAAGGCTCGTTAAGAACTATGCCCTGGCCTTTTTTGTATATAAGAGTTTTTTCCTCGCCAATGAAAACAGCAAAATCCAAGTGTGCTCCTTAACGCTTCGAGAATTGCGGTGCGCGACGGGCTTTTTTAAGGCCGTATTTTTTACGTTCTTTCATGCGCGGGTCGCGTTTCAAGAATCCAAGTTTTTTAAGTTCGGGTTTTAATTGTGGATTTTCTTTTATAAGTGCGCGCGCGATGCCGTGACGGATTGCACCAGCCTGACCGCTTAAACCGCCACCCCCGACATTTACTATGGCGTCAAAGTTTTTGACTTCGGCGGACGTAAAAGGTTGGTTTACGATAAGGCGCAAGAAATCGGAAGCAAAAAATTCTTCCAAAGTTTTTGTGTTGACGACGACTTTGCCTGTACCAGGAACCAAGCGCACGCGAGCGACACTTTTTTTGCGACGGCCACTTGCGTTTGTGCCGTTCATTTTGATTTTAGGATTTTTTGGTTTTGCTACTGTTTGTTCCATTATTATTTGTTTCCTCCGACAAGAGTGATTTTGCGCGGTTGTTGAGCCTGATGTTCGTGTTCAGGGCCTTTATAGACTTTAAGTTTTTTGAACATTTGACGACCAAGCGAGTTTTTTGGCAACATGCCCTTGATTGTGCGTTGGACTGTGACGTCGCTTTTTTTCTCGAGCATATGTTTGGCTTGGACGTGTTTGTCGTGGCCGATGAAGCCACTGTGAGTAAAGTAGGTTTTATCTTCCAACTTGTTGCCCGTAAGGACTACTTTGTCGGTGTTGACAATTATGACGTAATCGCCAGTGTCGACGTTCGCGGTGAAAATCGGTTTGTGTTTCCCGCGTAAAATTGACGCAACTTGGGACGCCAAACGCCCGATAGCCATACCCGTCGCGTCGACCAAAAGCCATTCGCGTTTTATGTCGGATTCTTTCGCAATGTAAGATTTTTGCATTCTTTAAGTATATGGTTTCGTAATCCCTATGTCAAGTGGAATTTTCAAGTTTTGGAGCGGGAGATGGGAATCGAACCCACGCTATCTGCTTGGAAGGCAGGAATTCTACCATTGAATTACTCCCGCAAAGATGGTGGTGATCCGTCCAGGGCTTGAACCTGGGACACCGTCATTAAAAGTGACGTGCTCTACCAACTGAGCTAACGGACCAGAACCACCATCATATTTTAGCATATGGATTTTTGATTTACAAGTGTATTATGTTACTTTTTTTTGCCGTCGCCCGAGAGTGCGTATGCAAGGCCCGAGCCCAAAGTTGCGATAACAAAGACGCCAAGGAGAACCGACCAGATGATGATTTTTTTGATGTCTTTGCCACCGGTAGGGACTTCTTCGACGCCTTTCCAAATGTTGTCGCGGTCGATGGTGTCGCCTTCGTCGCCGTCGTCGGGTTCGGGTTCGGTGATAGGTTCATCGGGGTCTTCGGTTTCGGGGCCAGTCAATCCCAAAAGTTTGATTGTTGTGCCGTCGTTCCAAATCAAATATGGGATGTCCCCATCGGTGTTGCTACCATGTGAAGGATTGTGAAGCGGTGAGTTACTTAATGCCCAAATGTTCAGGACAGTAACAGTTTCTTCCTCGGTAAGGCCTTGGATAGCGACACCGTTGCCGATTGCCTTGTTAAGGCAGGCCTCGACCAACGCGATTTCGACAGGCGTGATTTGGTCTTCGGGTTCCAAAGTTTCGTTATATTCGGCGACAGTATTCAAATAGTTTTGAACAAAGTTAGCGATATAGTTTGTAGCATAGTTGTCCTTGAATGTTTGAAGTTTTTCGGGTGTGTTTACGGGTTCCCAGTACTTTTCAGCAAGGGCAAACAAAAGGTTTGGGACATTACCTTGAGCGTCGATTAATGCCGAGTCGTCTGGATAAACTTCCTTGAAGACTTTTTTAACATCGTTAATGGGGAGCCTATCAAACTGTTCCGCATTCATTGGACGTTGATAGAACGGAACCCAATCGACAGGTTGGTCGAAGTAACCTTCCACGGCATACAATGCACTCAGTTGTTGCATGTGTTGCGCAGCATTTACACCAGCCCAGTTTGTGGCAGTTGTTGTAGGAAATGCCGAGGTTTTCAATATTTTGTATAACTCTTCAGTTACCCATACTGGTGTATTTGGAACACTGTTAACACCATAATATTCCCTTTCATAGAATTGTTCGAGGTACGTTTTTTGGTAATAGTAGTTATTACCAAGCGTACTGAATATCGCAGTAGACATTACGTAGTTTGATGCGATGAATTGTTCCTTGAAGGATGCGATTAATTCTTCCCTGTATGCCTTGTTAATAACATTGGTCATGTCGAACGTATAATAAAGATTGTCTTGGTTGTTTAAAAAGAACGTAAGTTTTGCTTCCATGGTCGTAACACTACCACAAACGCTATGCACATTGTCGCCCTCGCCGATAACCTGCCCATCGTTCAATACGTTAGTGACAACTGTAGCACCCAACCCTGCTTGTCCCACAACACCACCAACAAAATCAGCACCCGTTACGTCACCAGTATTTTGTGAATTAGTGATGTGCACATTAGCGTCTCCGACGATACCGCCTATTTGGTTGCCCGTCCCAGTTACATCTCCCGAATTGACACAATTGACGCATCCTCCGGTAGACGAATAATACGCGCCCGCGATGCCACCCACCTTGTTCTTCCCGCTGACATCACCAGAATTCCAACAGTTAGCCACGTCGCCATAAACCCATCCCGCAATACCGCCTACGCCGTTGTATTCGCTGTTAGGTGCACTTATGTCACCCACGTTAAAGCAATTTTCAATGTTGATACCGTTGTTCGCCATCCCGACGATACCACCCACGTAGCCTTTGTCATTCGAGACTGGTGCCTCATTGCTACAATTTCTGATGATACCAGCGAACCCGCCACCACAAATACCGCCCGCATACATTGACGCACCAAGCGTTAAAGTCCCATAGTTGTGGCAATTTTCAATTACAGAACCCGGCAAACCATTTCCCCAATATCCGATGATACCACCCGAATAACCGTTGTTTGTATTTTCACGCGTGATGTCGCCATAATTGATGCAATTTGATATTTTTGTTAAAATCCCCGACGAAATGTATGAAATGATGCCTGCAAGATAACTTACATTTGTTCCCGATTTTGCAATAATTCGTCCACGGAATGTACAGTCTTTGAGTGTTACGGAAGGAGTAGAGGAACCTGCGTCAAAAGCAATTCCAGCCCCCCCCAAAGATGTGCCGTCGACATGTACATTTTCAACATAGAGCCCACGAGGGCTGGTCTGGCTACCTGTATCTGGGTCCCAATAAGAACTGCCATAGGCTGTTCGTAATAAGGCGCCTGCATTCGCTTTGGTTATGTAAACATTTTTGAGGTTAAGGTTTTTCACAGAGAGCCCACAACCTTGTACGACGCCAAAGAGTCCGTCGCCATACATGCCATAAATCGTGTGTCCGTTGCCATCAAAATTTCCACAAAAGCTATTTGGACCAATCTCGGCCCATTTATTAAGGTGACTGTCGTCGAAACCTTCGGTTCCCCACATATCATAATCCGAGATATCGTTAAGATAGATGTCATTGGTAAGAATGTAATGAATGCTACTGTCGCGTTTGGTGTATTTTTTTTCAATGTCGCCGTACTGTTTTGACGCCCATTGCAGGAAGGCCAACTCGGCACCGTTTGAAATCCTGTACGGATTCGATTCGGTGCCGATGTCGGTTGGCATTAATTCCGGGTCGGCGGTTTCATTTGCAAACCTTTCGGCAATGTCCCCCGACCAAATTGTCGCCGCGTTTGTGTTGCCTGCCTCGATTCCAACGAACACCGCGCAAAGCGATGCAAGTATAAAACAGACCGATGCAACAATAGCAGAAAAGAGTCTTGTGTTTTTCATTGTGTTAGTTTCTCCCTTTATCACAAATTTAACACCCTTTTTGTATTTTGTCAAGCGGTTTCAGCATCTTTTTGGTGTCAGCGACAGGAGTTGAACCTGCAAAAACTGGTTTCTAAGACCAGCGCGTATGCCATTCCGCCACGCTGACAAGGAATCATATAATACCATACTTTTGGGCAAATGTGAAGCATATCAATAGACTATGGACAATGTCGAAAGATATATATCTTTGGCGGAAATTGCGTACAAGAGTGGCAATGTTTCAAAGTCCATTGTTTATGCAAAGGCGGCATTGAAATGCGACATTACGCCCGAAAAAGTCACGGCCTTGCGGATTTTCATTGCGCGGGGCTATAGCAAAATCGGCAAAATCGAAGAAAGCAACAAGGTTTATCGGGCGCTTTTGACCGAGAAGAACTATTTGCCGCCGATTGTTATGGGGCTTTTGCATAATAACTTCAAGCAAAAGGACTTGAACACCCAAAAAATCAGTCGAAACCTTGGGTTGATGAAAGTTTGGGTGCGGTGATATGGTCGAGATTGTATTGCTTGTCATAAGCGCGATTGTTGGGGCGGGATTTGCTACGGGCGCCGAGTTGATCACGTTCTTTGGCGATACTGGATTGCACCCTGTTGTTATATCCGCCATGGTTGCTGTCTTTTCGGTCATTATTATGGCCGTGTTGCTTTACGCGCGGAAACGCCCCACCAAAAGCACCCGATATCTTTTCACCACCATATACTTGGCGGTCTTTATTGTCATGACGGCGGGATTGAAATCCTTGTCGGGCACGCTTGCCACGGTTTTGGCACTTGGGTTTTGTTGCCTTGTCGTGTTTTGGGGGCTTGGCGGTGTTTTGCGGGTCAACAAGTATCTTATGTATTTTGTCTTGGCCATTTTGGTCTTTACCTGCGTCACAAGTTTATTCAAGCCGTCAATTCCGACAGATGTTTGCACCCGACCGAACATTATCATGGGAGTCGGAAAAGCCCTTTTATATTCGGGCTTGAACTGTTGCATCCTTGAACGCGTGTTTTTAGAGTTGCGAGAAAGAAACTCGGCAAGGCGTGTTTTCATGGCCTGTGTTTGGGCCATGATTGTGATTGCATGTATGGTCACCCTTATTTTGTCCGCGATTAATCACCTTTCAGTTCGCGCCGAGATGCCGATTCTGGAACTTTCAAACAACATCATCACAAAAACCGCTGTGTTCTTTTGCATACTTACGTCTATGATGATTTGTCTTTATACTATTGCGTGCGACTTGGCCAATCAACCGAAGGCGCGCGTTTCATGGTCAGTTCTTTTTTGTTGTGCCGCTTTTGGGTTTAGTTTTCTTGGCTTCAAAAGCATCCTTGGTATTGTCTATCCCGCTATCGGTGTCTTTATGCTCTTGTACGTTTGTGGCTTGGGCCTGGGCAATCTTTTCTTCGTTTACAATTCCGTAAATCGCTTGAAGGTCGTATCGGATAAGTGACGGAGTTTCCAAAAGCACGGTTTTAAAACCCGGGGCTTCTTCGCGAATTTCCTTTATAACACCGATAACGCCACCCACGGTTTTGACTTTTGTGCCCACACGCAATGTGTCAAGCATACCCGTGTATTCGGCCTGTTGGGTTTTACGGCGACGGCTTTGCGACGCGACAAGAACCGTAAATACCAAGATAATTACCGCAAGGACGACATAAAAACCGATGTCGCCTGATTTCATTTTAAGAAGAAGATTTGTCATGGTTACTTTTTATCACACTCCGGGCGGTATTGCAACAAGAAATCGGACTTGAATTCAAGGAATTTGTCGTTTCGTATGCTTTGGCGGATTCGTTCCACAAAGCGTAATGTCCAATTAATGTTGTGGATTGCCAAAAGACGAAGCCCGAACATCTCGTTACATCGGACAAGATGGCTTATGTATGCGCGGGTGTATTTTTTACAGGCCTCGCAAGTACAGCCTTTTTCGATTGGGGTAAAGTCTTCGCGGAAGCGGGCGTTGTGCATGTTTAATCGGCCTTCGTCGACCATTGCCGTGCCTGTTCTTGCCATGCGGGTTTGATAGACACAATCAAACATGTCAAAGCCGTGCTCGACGGCCGCAAGGATATAATCGGGCGAACCCGCCCCCATCAAATAGTGTGGGATTGTATCGGGTAAATGCGGAATCATGACGGCAAGCATTTTGCTTAACTCTTCAGCCGTTTCGCCCAATGCTATACCGCCCGCCGCGATGCCGTGCTTTGCATATGGTATTGCATCTTTTGTGCTTTGTAATCGCAAGTCCGCGTGAAAACCGCCTTGGATAATCGGAAAGAGCGCATGGTCGTTTTTAATATTCAACCGTTCGTGTTCGGCATAGCAACACTTGAGCCACATAAGCGAAAGTTCGGCGGCGCGTGCGACTTCTTCCTTTTTGGCGTCGATTTGTGCGCACACATCAAGTTGCATGATAATGTCCGCGCCGATTTTGTGTTGGACTTGCATATTCAATTCTGGCGTAAATGTGAACTTTGAACCGTCGATGTGTGATTTAAATGTGACTCCGTCGTCGGACAATTTGCGAAGTTTATCAAGCGAAAAGACTTGGAAGCCCCCGGAATCCGTAAGCACTGGCCCGTTCCAGTTCATGAATTTGTGGATGCCGCCTGCCTTTTCAACTATGTCGGCGCCAGGACGCAAAAACAGATGATAAGTGTTCGACAGGATTATTTGGGCGCCTGCTTCGCGGACTTCTTCGGGCGAAAGGCCTTTGACACTTGCACAGGTTCCCACGGGCATGAAAATCGGGGTCGTGATGTCACCGTGCGGGGTCGAAAAGACTCCAGTTCGGGCGTGGCACTGGGTCGATTTGGCGGTTGTTTTGAAACTAAAAGCGGAACTCTTTGACATTGTCCCTCTCGAACAATTCATGGAAACCTTGGTCTACGTCTTTGCCTTCGTAACAGATTTGATAACAAAGGTGGCATATTGGCATTTCGACTTTGTACTTTTTGGCAAGCAGTTCAAGGGCTTTGCTTGTGGCTACACCTTCGGCAAGGTGTTCTTCACGTTCACCTTTGTACAGTTTTTCACCGTAACTTCGATTGTGGCTGTTTTCCGAGAAAAGCGTGGCTTGGAAATCGCCAAGGTGGCTTATGCCATACGCGGTCAGGGTCTTGCCGCCCATTGCCACGATTAATCGGGCGACTTCGTAAATGCCACGCGCCATGAGAGCGCCTTTTAGGCTTGTCAAATTAGCGCCATCCAGAATCCCTGCGATTATGCCGATTACATTTTTGGCGGCGGCTCCGATTTCCGCGCCCACAAGGTCGTCGCCGTGGTAAAAGCGAATCAGTTTGCTTTTGAATTTTTCGATTATATCGTGCGTGATTTCAGGGTCGCGAGAGTCAATAAGCATAATATTGGGTTGGCCTTTGACAAGTTCCTGCACATGCCCAGGACCGACCCAGATTGCGATTTTGTTGGACTTGTCGACTTCGCGCGACAGTACTTCGGTCAACCTGTCGCCTGTTGCGTCGATTACGCCTTTCATGCAAAGGATGAAGGTTTTATTTTCGGGGTTAAGTTTTGCGATGTTCGCGCTGAACTCGGGCATGGCTTGCGCCGAGATTGAGATGATAACATAATCGGCGAAGTCAAGCGCGACTTTAAGGTCGGACGTGAATTTTACGTCCTTTGGAAGTTTAAGGTATTCGTTTTTGTGAGTTTTTGAGAGGTCGCGGTACATCGGTGAGTCCAGCCCCCAAACAAGGGTCGAGTTGCCAAGAACTTTTGATTGGTACCAAGCATGGAAACTCGCCCAACGGCCGCAGCCCAAAATTGCTATGTTCATGACAAAAGTCTACACCAAAAGGCAGGCGTCGCCAAATGAAAAGAAGCGAAATTTCTCTTTGATTGCGAAATTGTATAACTCCAATGCGACTTCCCTGCCGACGAAGGCCGACACAAGCATTAACAGTGTACTTTTGGGTAAGTGGAAGTTGGTTATTATTGCGTCGACGATTTTGAACTTGTACGGTGGATAGATAAAGATGTCGGTTTCGCCAGCAGTGGCGCGGATTTCG
>JAIRQZ010000001.1 GCA_031256235.1 Christensenellaceae bacterium
AATAAAAAAATTAAAAAAAAGGAGGTAATTAATGGCACTTAAAATACGATTGACACGGCTGGGCGATAAAGGCAATCCGTTCTATCGCGTAGTTGTTACCGAGCATCAAAGTCCACGCGACGGCAAGTTTATAGGCGTTCTTGGAACGTATGACCCCAAAGCGAAAGACAAAGAAGCCGGTATTAAAATTGACCGTGAAATCGCGATGGAATGGATTGCAAAAGGCGCAACGCCGACGGATACTGCTTACATGGTGCTTGTGAAGGCAGGAATCCTGAAAAACGAAAAACCGGTTAAGAAAATTTCTAAACCGAAAGCAACAGCACCAAAAAATAAAAAGGAGAAAAAATAAAAATGATTCAAGTAATCGAACACATCATCAAATCGCTTGTCGAGGATGAAAACGCAGTCAAATTGGCTGTATCAGAGGAAGGGGAAAACGTTACCGTTACCGTTAATGTTGCAGACCGCGACATGGGCCGTGTTATCGGTAAAAGCGGGGCAACCGTTACCGCAATTCGTACTATTTTAAAGAATTGCAACAGCAAGGACGGAAAACGCTACTTTATCCAAATCGGCGACCGCCGCGAACAACGCAACTAAGCGACTTGCGCGGATACACGGGCACGCCAAGATTGGCGACCGTCGCGAAGTTAAAAAACCGCTTGCCAAAGCGGTTTTTTTGTGATAACATATACCATGAAATTAAAACAAGCAACAATGACCGCCGCGATGATAGTATTCTTGTCAGCAAGAGTGTTTGCGGACAGTAAGACGCCAGCGACCGCAAATGCAAGTGCGCAAGCAAGGAATGGATTTGAGGCGGATGGGTTCGTTAAGGTCGAGTCCATAATGGAAGGAACAGAGGCCTATGACACATGGTTGAAGGCGACAAAAGTACGTGCAGAAAGAGATGGAGTTTGGGCAGACCAAAAGACAGGGATGTTCATAATTGACATGGACAGGAGTGGCGATGTAAGTCCTGGTGACGTATTTTACGAAATTGAGATAACGGAAAGTAATATGGCTTCTATGACCAGTAAGAACGAAAGGTCGGGGACGGTGCGACAAAATATGGGTACAAGAACGGCAGACGTTGTAGCCACCAACCAACAAAGTAGCAAATAAATATTGACAAGAAAGTCATTTACAAATGACTTTTTTTGTTGTATAATGGGACAAATGGAATCAAAAGACGAGAAACTTGCCGTGCTTGATAAGCAAATTGCAGAAGCCAAAGTTGGGCTTGTCTTTCGCGATTACTATGTTACAAGCAAAAAGTATTGGGAGTTGAAAAGACTTGAGATTAAGCGTACCGACTTACTTTTGGAACCCGCTCCAACCACCAGTGTAGGTATCGAAAAATAATTTGACCTTTGCGTTGGTCGTGGCTTCGATGCTTTGCACGAGTTTTTCTTGGGTTGCCACGCCGAATTTGGTTTCCGTCGAAAAGTTTTTCAAACATAACAGCAGGTTGTCGACCGAGATGATTTTTTCAAGGTCGCAAAACAGTAGCAGACCGCGGACATAGGTCATGTAGACGTATTCGTAGGATGTGTTGAATTGGTCAAGTTCGCGGTTCATGTTTGTGTCTAACTCGCCACCGACGCCTTGGACGATTTTGATATAGGCGGCGTAGTTTTTGCGGGCGTTTTCGATAAGTACATCACGTTCGACGTTGTATTGTTTGTGACGGTCGAAGAACAACATCGTGCTGTATTCGGCAAGGCCTTCGTCAATCCAGGCTGTTCTTGATTGATTGTTGCCTACCATGCCGTACCACCATTGGTGCGCGATTTCATGGACGATGACGTATTCGTGGTTGGCTCGGTCGGTGGGCAATAGGGCACGGCTTACGTACACAAGTTCGCCGTATTCCATGCCTCCGTGCAAAAAGTCGGTTTGGACAACGCTTAATTGGTTGTATGGGTACTTTGTGAAAAGTTCCGAAAATGTTGTCATGGCCGAGCACGCGGTATCAAGGCTTTTTTGGGGTTCGGCGTCGTCGAGGTAGTAGTATTTGACGGCCGTTTTGCCGACGGTCTTTGTGGCGACCTTGAATTTGGTCGACAACACCATCGCGAAGTCGCGGATTGCGCTTGATTGGTATGATGTTGTGGCGGTGGTGTCGCGACTGTTGCTTTTGCGGGTGTCGCGGACCAAGGAACCGCTTGAGGCCACGACCATGTCGCTTGGGGCCGTTAACTTGACGTTAAAATTGTGCATTGCGTTGAAGAAGGGGTCGCCGTTACTGCTGTATGGGTATGTAAGCCAGGCTCCGTTTTCGAAAATGCATGGCACGGGGTAGAAGTTGGCCAAGTTGACGGCGTCGTCGGTCCAGCCAAGGCGGTGCTTTACGTTTGCAAGTTTTACGGTGTAGTTCATGTCAAGTTTGACGCTTTTGCCACTTTCCAGCGGTTCGCCAAGTTGCACAACCAACACGGTGTCGTCGTCGCCGTCGATTATGTATGATTGGCTTACGTTGTGTATTGTGATACCTCCGAAACTTTTACCGCTTGGGTAGGCGTTTGTTATGTCGCGGTCTTCGACGGGTGGGTTTTTGACTCCGTCTTTGTAGGCGTTGGCGTATATGTGGAACTTGATTTCCGAGATTGCTTGGCCTGTGCGGTTTTTGTATGACATCGATTGTTCCGTTTTTAGGGTCTTTTCCGTATCGTCGTATGTTGCCGTGATGTTAATTGTGTCGCAGCCTGCAGCGGCGCGTTTTAAGGTGTCGTCTTTTAAAAGCACCAATGTAACCACGACCAGGCCCACTATACATGACGCAATCGCAAAGAACCCTAATATCTTCTTTCCATGTTTCATACCCATAGGTATGTCGCGTAGGGTGTTTGTGATTACTTTTATATTAATAATCACGGCTTGTATCATTTTTGTCATGGCGATTTTCATTAACCCGATTGTTGTCAAGTACTCGGAGGCAAAGATACATGCTATGACTGTGCGCTCGGTCAATCAGGCCATTGGCCAAGTTTTGTCCGCCGATAAGTACGGAGCCTTGATGGTGGTGACGCGCGACGGTTCGGGTCGCATTGATTCCGTGCAAACCGACATGGTCAAAATGAACGATGTGTCGGGGCAAATCGCCCTTGTAAGCCAAACCAAGTTAGAGGAGTTATCGCGCGGACGACTTGGTGTGCCTGTGGGGACTTTTACGGGGATTCCTATGCTTACGGGGCGGGGCTTTAATGTGCCGTTGAAAGTTGTACCCATAGGCGCCGTGTATTGTACTTTTCATACCGAGTTTTTGGGCCGTGGGGTTAACCAGACTGTGCATAGGATTGTGCTTACCGCAAAGGCGACCGTTAATTTAATCATGCCCATGGGCTCGCGTAATATCACAAGTGAAATCGACGTGCTTTTGTGCGAAAACGTAATCGTAGGCGAAGTGCCCGAAATTTATCTTGGTCGGTCGTGAAAGCAATTTTAGGGTACGGGGCTCAATAACGCTTTCCCAGTACAGATGTAGGACATGATACAGAAATCTATGATATAATGACATATGTACATATATCTTGACAACGCGGCAACCACCCGCCAACATCCTGCGGTAACCGATGTTATGGCCAAAACCGCATCGGAAGATTTTTTCAATTCTTCGGCGCTTTATCCGCCGTCGGTTGTCGTCAAAAATAAAATTCAGGTCGCCCGTGAAGTTATATTAAAAAAACTTGGCGGTAACAGTGGCGACCTTGTTTTTACCTCGGGTGCCACAGAATCCAACAACATGGTAATTTTCGGCAAGGCGACCAAGCGTACAAGGATTCTTTGCTTGGAGGGTGAACACAGTTCGGTCTATGCGCCCGTCAAGTATCTTAAGGACAACGGTTATGACATCACGATTATACCTTTGCAATCGGACGGCAGGGCGAACCTTGGCGACATTCGCGGTGTGTATGATTTGGTTTTGTTTGGACTTGTAAACAGCGATACGGGCACAATCCAAGACGCGAAAGCAATCGTGCAATCGCTCCGCAGGTCTTTTCCAAAGGCGCATATTCATTGTGATGCGACCCAGGCTTTTTGCAAAATCCCATTCAATGTTGTCGAGTTGGATTTGGACTCGGCGTCGATATCGGGGCACAAAATTTGCGGGCCAAAAGGCATTGGTGCGCTTTATTTGAAAAAAGGTGTTCATCTTGACCCGATCATGTTGGGCGGGGGGCAACAGCCGATTCGGCCAGGTACCGAGAACAATCCCGCGGTTTTGGGCTTTGCCAAGGCAGTCGAGGTTTTTAATACCAATGAGAATTTTGCGCACGTCTCGGCTTTGCATGCGCACCTTATTAAAAGTCTTCCGCAAGGCGTCACGGTTAACGGCATCAACAACAACCCGTATATTACGAATCTTCAACTTTCTGGGCGAGTTTTAGGCCAGACTGTTTTGAACGCGCTTGCTATTGACGGCATACTTGTTGGACTTGGAAGTGCATGCAGTGGAAGTAACAAAAGCCGTACTTTGTCGGCCATGGGAATATCCGACCAACGCGCGAAACAGGTTTTACGTATATCTTTTTGTCCGGAAAATACCGCCGCGGAGGTGGATAACTTTATATCGAAACTTTCGGAAATACTAAAAAAATTTTGAAAAAGTGCTTGACACAGGCGGTGGCGGCGGCGGGTATGATTTATTATCATTCAATCTTGTGGATATCTTGGTATTAAAAAGAAACTTGGCATAATCGGTGGCATGGGGCCCCAAGCCACGTCATTGTTTTTTGAAAGAATTGTCGCAAATACAAAAGCCGGGCATGATTGCGACCACATAGAAACGGTAATACTGAACTGCTGTAAAATTCAAGAAAAGTCTGGTGGCATATACCCGGAGTACGATTTATTAAAAAAAGAAATTGAAAATCTTTGCTATCTTGGCGTCGACATAATAGCCATGCCTTGCAACACCGCGCATATTCATTATGACAAAATTAAAACAAACAATGTCATCAATATGATAGACGAAACCGCAAAATACATAAGCAATCTTAATCCAAATAAAAATATCAAAGTCGCGGTCTTGGCAACCGACACAACAATTAAAACCGAACTTTATCAAAACGCCCTTAAAAAGCAAGGTTACACTGCAATTTTACCTGCAAAAGAATTTCAACAAAAGGTCATGCACATTATTTATGAACAAGTCAAAAAAACGGGCAAAGGAAATATCAAAGACCTTTTATGCATCGTGAACGAAATGACCAAATGCGGGGCGGACCTTGTGATTTTGGGCTGTACTGAACTTTCGTACTTTTATGACAATTACGAATTGCCAAGAACTTGTATTGATGCAATGGAAGTTTTGGTCAAAACATGCACAATTGAATGCGGTAAAGAATACATCGGAAAATATTAAACAAAAAAGTACTTGTCAAACTTGAAGACTTGTGCAATAATATATTGTAATCGGAACGGGCTGCGGAAGTCCGTTTTTATTTGCAACAAGGAGGAAACATGATTTCAAAGGATTTTTTTGCGGCACTTGACATGATGGCGGGCGAACGAAACATAAGTCGCGATGTCATCATCAAGGACATGGAGGAGGCGTTATCTATCGCTTTCCGCAAAATGCAGGGCGAGGCCAAGAGCGCCCGCGTAGAATTAAATTTCGATAAAAAGAGCATCGAGGCTTACTCGTACGTAACCGTAGTTGCCGACGAAGACGACAACCCCGACAAGGAGTTCGATTGGGACAAGGAGATTCGTTTGTCCGAGGCTCATGAAATCAACAAAAAATACAAAATCGGCGATGTCATCGAAACAAAAGAAAATCTTAAAGACTTTGGCCGTGTTGCGGCAATCACAATCAAACAGGTCATGACGGGCAAGACTCGTGAACGGGCAAGGGCTCATGCTTTGGAGGAAATTACTGCGCGTCAAGACCAAATCATTACCGCAAAGGTCACAAAGATTGATTCGGATATAACGCATCTTGAGATTCCTGGCTCGACGCTTGGCGGGGTTTTGAATTCACGCAACACTATACCTGGCCAACATTTCAAGGTTGGGGACTTTTTGAAGGTATACATTCCCAAAATTTCCAATGACGACACACGTGGCGAGATTTATGTGACTCGCACAAGCCCTCAATTTGTTCGGGCTTTGTTCGATTTGGAAGTGCCTGAAATTGCAAGCGGTGAAGTGCAAATAAAGTCTATTGCTCGCGAAGCAGGGTATAGGACCAAGATTTGCGTGCACAGCGAAATCGCCAACATTGACCCTATCGGGGCTTGCGTTGGTGCAAAGGGCAGTCGTATCAACAACATCTTGGCGGAAATTCAAAACGAAAAAATCGACATCATACCGTGGTCGGATGACCCTCTTGAGTTTATTGCTTCAAGTCTGTCGCCTGCGCCTGTGCTTCGCGTCGAGGCCAACGAGGTTGACCGTGTGGCTCGCGTAATCGTGCCCAATGACAAACTTTCCTTGGCAATCGGTAAAAGTGGCATGAATGTAAGGCTTGCGGCGAAGTTGACGGGTTGGAGAATCGACGTCAAGTCCGAAGAACGTGCCGCCGAAGAAGACGCCTCCTTTACCGAGGAGTATAAATTTGGCCAAGACAACTAAAACTCGAAGCGTAACTGGCACAAGCGGTGAAGCGAAGTTTATCACCCGAATGTGCTGTGTGTGCCGAGAACGCAAAGACTCGAATTACTTTATCCGCATTTATCGCGAGAATGGCGTGTTTGCAATTGATACTACAGGCAAATCGAACGGGCGTGGCTTTCATGTCTGTCCGACCTGCATCGAAAAATGCGTGAAAACCCGCGCCCTTAACCGCAGTTTTAAAACTCAAGTCCCGCAAGAAGTTTATGACTCATTGACTAAAGGTTTGGCTTAACGTCGGTGTGTCATAGATGTCTTCTATTTGGTGGTCAATCACGTGGGGGATGCGTTTCCACTTGACTGGCCAGAAGATGGCAAAGAAGTAAACATAATCAACTATCATCTGCATCATGGGCCATATTAAAAAATAGAAAAAAAGTTTTATGGGGCTTATACGCATTTTCCGATGTTCACGGATTATAGCTAGGCCGAAGTTCGCGTACGTTGACACAAAATAGGTAGCAAAATATAAAATCAAAGTTGTGAACATTGGTGTTAAATCGTGACTCGGCACATAGATTTTGAAAATCAACGATTGAATTGAATACAGTGGCACGAGCACGAAGGTGAATATCCACAATGGTAACAGTAGCGCATCAAAGCACGAAAAGCGTTTCTTAAGTCCCACAGAAGTGCGTTTGAAAATATTGCCCTTACGTGGGGTGTTGGTTCGATAATCCTTATCGAAATCATATGGGATTAGTATCCCAAGCAAAAGCCGTGTGGAGTATTTAAAAAAGGCCAGTATTGAACCACGCGCCCAACGCATGTGTTGACGTGTAATAATCCTGAATTGAAGCGGTTGTTCATCGAAATACTTTGCGTCTTCGACCCAAGTTGTTCTTATACCATGTGTAATCAGTTCATAACAGAATTCATAATTTTCAGCAAGCCCAGTCCATTTGAAGCCTGTCTTCGCAAGGATGTTGTTGCGCATGAGGACGCCTCTGCCGTCGCTGAAAGGATTCAAGCCAAGTACGGCCATTGCCCTATGGTTGCGAACCGTTTGGGTGTAATAAATCATGGAGGCGAATGATGATGCCAAATTCGTTCCAAAGTTTTTGGTATCGCTGTAACTAGAGAACATATCAAAGTTTTTGTCATCAAAGGCATCGTTCATTTTGGTCATGTAGTTTTTCGAGAGCAGGTTATCTGCGTCCATTATTAAGTAACCGTCAAATGTTTCGATACCATAGTCCTTTCGAATATTTTCAACAAGTAGTTTAAGAGCGAAGCCTTTACGTCGTTGTTTTTTTGGTGGATTGGGTCGCTCGTATACTACGGCACCCGCTTGGCGCGCGATTTCCGCAGTTTTGTCGCTGCAATTATCGGCAACGACAAAAACCGTGATAAGGCCTTTGTCATCTTTTATGTAATCTTGTTTATTGATACTGTCAATTAATTGACCTATGACTTTTTCTTCGTTACGGGCAGGGATTAGGATGGCATATTTGTACTTGTTGATTGTGGGTTTGAATTTCTTTGGCCTCAATACGACCCCTATTATGGTAAAGATGATTCTATACACAGATATAGTTGTCAGGATATAAAGGAAGACGCGCAGAGCCCTGTCGATTTCCCACATCACAATAAGCGTCGTTTCCATCGTACAAGATTATATACATCTTTGAGCAATATTGCAAATCATTGACTAAAAGTTTGGCTTAATGTTGGCGTATCGTAGATGTCCTCTATTTGATGGTCAATTACGTGGGGTATGCGTTTCCATTTTACGGGCCAGAAGATAGCGAAGGCAGACACCCAATCTATTATAATTTTCATTATGGGCCACATCAAGAAGTAAAAAAAAAGTTTTGTGGGGCTTATACGCATTTTTCGATGTTCTCGGATTATAGCCAGCGCATGGAATGTGTACTCAAATATGAAACTCCATATTATATAAAATATGAGGTTAAAACACATCATTGATAAGTCATATTCAGGGCAGCAGATTTTGAAAACAATAGAACAAACAGGATAAATAGATGTGATTAGTAGTTGAAGAGTCAATGTTGTCATGTGGAGTAATTCGTTAAAGCAGGAAAAGCGTTTTTGAAATCCTATAAGTGCACGTTTGAAAATGTTGCCCTTT
>JAIRQZ010000005.1 GCA_031256235.1 Christensenellaceae bacterium
CTCGTGGTGCATTACTGGGGTTATAGCACCCCGAACTTGCGTTCGTGCTGTCACATTTTGCCAAGTGTCCGGGCTGCGATGTTTTTTCAAATGGTCCTTCGCATAGACCGAGCCGCCGATTTAGAGTTCGACGGAGACTGCAGAAGATTTCGCACCTTTGCAGACTGCACGTGTGTAGTTTATCATATGGTTTTGGGTTTGTGACGAGGGACTGACAAAAACTTTTTCATATGATAAAATGAATTGATGCGAATTAAGTGTCGTGACACAAAAGAAATTGTTTATGGTTATGCCGATTATTTAAAAACACGACATTGGCAGAATCTGCGTGGTTCAGCATTTCAAAAAGCAAATGGCCTTTGCAAGTGTTGCAAAAAACCATTGTCAAATAATTTTGTTTGCCATCATAAAACTTATTGGCGTATCGGGCGAGAACGTATCAATCACAGATTTTTGCGCGATGACGTGATTGCGGTGTGCCCGCATTGTCACAACGGCGAAAGCAAAAACCACGAAAAATTGCACGAGTTTGTTCGAGTACCCAGATGGGCGAGAATCGAAAAAGGGGCTTGAAGTTCAAACCAACTACTTGTAATCTTTGAGTTGATATGATATATTGACGATAATGGAAAAGACCAAAGAGATTAAAAGGTTTATATTTTTGATTCGCGACGACAAAGTAAATTTTTATGACCCCGAAGGTACATGTCATCGGTTGCTTGCCAAAAAGCACTTTGGCGCGGACGAGAACGAATACAATAACATGGTTCGCGGGACATGCAGGAATCTTGATAAGGCTTGGAGCGTGGATATTACTTGTAATCACAACAATGAACTTGGGCGATGTTCGGCGGCCGCGCGCAAATTCGCGCCAGAGTTTATGAAACAATGCAAAACCGACACGTTGCGAGTCACATCGCCCGACGAGGAACCCTTTATCATAGGAGGAAAAGAATGAACTACGGCGACGACAGAATTTTGTTTTTAATTAAGGATGATGAAATTTTATTCCACTCGAGTGTTTTGACTTCACATGAAATGTGGGCAAGAGATGAGTTGGGCTTGAAGCGTGCCAAGTTCAAAAAGATGGTACACGGCTTTTGCTTGAAAGAAGGCAAGGGCTGGGAAGTGATTACCCACCTTGAAGGCGACGCACCAGACGGTGGCAGATGCGTGGCAGAAGTAAACAAATTCGCGCCCCAAATTATGAAGAAGTGCAAAACAAAACATTTGAAAGTGTTTGCAGGTAATGATTATTACAATTTGGATTCAAAGAAAGTTAATTGACAGGTCACGCACCGTTGTGTTACATACAGTAAGTGGCAAGCGGATTACAATCAGAAATTACAGTAGAAGTTAAATGCAGTAAGAAAAAACTTTTCGAGATACTTAAGGCAAATGGATTTTTGCTTAAAGAGCGGTTGTATATTACCGATTATTATTATACTCATTTGGACGTTTCCAAAAAACACCCAGAATTTAAGGAGTTAAGCAAAAATTCGTGCCTTATACGCAACGTGGAACTTGAGCGACGATATTTTAACTCGGGCGATATAACCACGTTGCTTTATAAGAAAAAAGACATCGACGAAAACAATCACACCTTGTCCGAGCAAAAGGTCGCGTGCAAGGTTGACAGTTTGGCAAGTGCGAAACGTATTTTGAGCCTTATGGGGCTTAATAACTGGTGCACCAAAAAGATTACGGGGCATGTTTTCAAAAGCGGGCCCATCGAATTGCTTGTCCAAGAAGTTGATGGGTTCGGACTTTTCATTGAAGTCGAGCAATTTGAAAGCCAGGCCAATGATTCCCAGACCAAAATCATGAACAGGCTTAAGAAATTCATTAACGAATTGGAAATCCCCATAAGGCCCGATTACCATGTAAGCATTTCTTACCTTATGTATCTTGAAAGCCTTAAGCCCAAGAAACCGAAGACTTCGACTTCAAAGTCGGCGCCCAAAAAAGCGGGCACATCGAAGCCGAAGACCGGAGTTAGAGCAAAAACTCGTCGCTCTTGATATAACTTTTAAGATTTTTAGAAGTTTCTTGCATATATTTTCTTTCGCGGACTTCCCTTTCGTCACGGTCCATTTGTTCGTTGGGCTCTTTGTAGTTATAACTTAGGTCCCTTAAGGCGTGTTTGACTTTTGGATTGTTTGGGTTGCTTTTGCGTAACGACATTTGCGGATGTTCTTCGTAACAGATGTCATAAAGTTTTCGGCCAATTTCGGTATATGCGTGTTCGTACCAACATTCAAAGGGATACAGGACAGGCTTTGCACAATGGAACACGCTTTTAAGGTGGTAATATAATTCGCCACAATCGCCATTGTTAAAAACCCTTTCGGGTTCACGTTTGCGCACACGTTCCTGCTTCCGCACGAAGTGGATGACTTTGTGTACATATTTTTCGTCCTTACAAGGTGCTTGCCACGTATCGTTCATTACCGCAATATAACATAAAAAGCGGGTTTTGTCAATATTGAGGTTTATACATTAAATCGAAAGTGTATTATATCACCGTCGCGGACAACGTAATCTTTGCCTTCGCTGCGTACGCGACCTGCTTCGCGCGCCTTGACCAAGTCGCCGTATTTTACAAAGTCATCATAGGCACAAACTTCGGCACGGATAAACCCGCGTTCAAAGTCCGTGTGGATTTTGCCTGCGGCCCCTGGGGCCTTTGTGCCCTGTTTGATTGTCCAGGCGCGGACCTCGGGGGTACCCGCCGTAAAGAAACTTATAAGGCCCACAGTTTTGTATGCGGTTTGGGCAAGAAGGTCAAGCCCGCTTTGTTTAAGGCCGTAGGCCGACATCATTTCAAGGCGCTCGGCATCCTCAAGGGCGGATAATTCCTCTTCAAGTTTAACATCGAGGGTGACCACAGGTTTGTCGGCAAGTGATTTAGGAATTTTGTCGCCGTTGATGCAGTATATCGTTGGCTTGTCGATTCCGCCAAGTTCCAATTCGATGTTGATGATATCAATGTCATAATCGGGGTCGATTTTGCCGTTAACGTGGATTATGTCGGAGTTTTCAAAGGCGCGGACGACATGGACTATGGCGTCGACTTCACGGATTTTTGCAAGGAATCGGTTGCCCAAGCCTTCGCCTTTTGACGCGCCCTTTACAAGGCCTGCGATGTCCACGAATTCGATTGTTGCGTATATAACGCTTTTAGGGTTGTAGTGTTTGGCCAAGTAATCGATACGCGGGTCGGCGACGCGGACAATGCCGATGTTGGGCTCGATAGTACAGAATGGATAATTTGCGGCCTGGGCGCCCGCGCGTGTTAAAGCGTTAAACAGGGTGCTTTTGCCTACGTTGGGAAGTCCCACAATTCCGATTTGCATACTTTTATGATAGCACTTGCAAGTAATTTTTGCAATGTGATACAATATCTTTGTATGGAAAAAAAAGAGGTTTTGATTGCGTGCGCGGTCACAAACAAGTGGGGCTATGTCGGGGTCGGTCGTGACCATGGACCTGCCTCGGATTATTTGGATAATCCCGATGTGTATATACCCCGGGAACTTAATTCTTATCCACAGGATGGGGCCGAACGAATGGCGATGACCAACACGGGTCGACTTTTGACCATGAAAGAATCGTGGGATTTGTGCGACGAGCAGGGGCTTGTCAAGCGCGAGAAAGCGGAAGAGGAAGACTTTTTGTTTTGGATTAACAGTTCGGATTTTAAAAAAGCGTTGGACCTGCATAGTGACCCCAAAGTAGCAATAGCCTTTGCCGAGGCGAACAACCAAAAAGTAAAAAAGAGAATGATATTAAAATATCCGCCAACAATTGAAGAGCGGTTCGCCATGCGTGGCGACGGTGATTGATGTACACGCATTTAATTGTCGGATTGGGCAATCCCGAGGGCAAATATTTTGGAACCTATCACAATATTGGGTTTGAGGTCGCCGAGGCTGTGGCGCGGACTTTGGGCGCCCAGTTCAAGCAAAAAAATAACCAACTTGTTGCGGAGTTTGGCAAGGTATTGATTTTGAAGCCCCTTACATATATGAACTTGAGCGGTCAGGCGGTGTTGGCGGTTGTTCGCAAACACAAAATCGACCCAGCCAACATCATCGTGTTGTTTGACGACCTTTACATCGACAAGGGCAATGTGCGTGTGTCGTTTGGGGGCTCGGGTGGCGGGCATAACGGCATCAAAAGCATTACCGAGTTGCTTGGCACAAACCAATATGCGCGGATTCGTGTTGGAATCGCGCCTGGGGCGGACGATAAAAAAGAGATGAAAGATTATGTATTGTCAAAAATTAAAAAGGACGAGCGTCCATTAATCGACGAGGCCATAAAAAGCGCTGCTGCTGCCACAATTGAATTCGCAAATGGCGAAGCGATTGTAAATTTGCAGGGAAAGTATAACAGAGTGCAACGGCGCAAGGTTCTCACGCAGTGAGGTTCTTATGCTAAAAATTCCGCACAGTAAAAACACGACCATAACAATCAGCGACCCCGACATTGCTCCAGTTTTTGCGGCGTGGGCAGGGGTGACCCCTGCACCCAAAGCCTTCGGCCGCCCGAAACCTTTCGCTTACGTTACACATAATCCACTTAACATGGAACATGCGCGGACGATTTTTGAAAACATGGGGCTTGAGCCCGGTATTGATGTCTTTGTCACAAGTGCGTGCCTTTTGGACGATAAGGCACCTGTGCTACCCGAGCCCGTGACCTTTTTTCAAGGCCAAAAAATTACAATGAAAAGTGCGGTCCAGACAATTGTTGACTTTGGGTATACAAAAACCACGAGTATCAACAGCGACGAAGAATTTCGCACTGTCGGCGACATAATTGACATATGCGGGGCGCGCGTAATGTTTTTCGGCGACGAGATTGAACAAATAAAGCCGGACGGCAAGTTTACCCTTGCGCCCGTTGTCGGCAAATGTCGGGTGGAGAAGTTTCAAACCACTTTGGAAATTTTAAAAGACAAAGTAAACACGATTATTTTGGAACAACAAAACAAGATGCTTGTATGGGCGAAGGGCAAGGCGTGGAAAGACTTTGCAAGCGAGGCCAAAATGACGATTTCGACGGCGCCTGTTGCAAATTTCTTTTCGGCGTTGTCGGTACTTGTGCCTGAAGTTTTGTGGAACATCAAAACAAGGGGCAAGACTGTGCTTATATACACGGGGAGTTCGCATGCGTGCGAGAGGTATCTTGACACAAAGGGCATATCATACAAGGTTGCGAGCGATGACAACATTACACCGCATGCGATTAACATAATACATCAAGGGTTGGGCGTGTCGTTCGAGTTAACGGAACTTGACACGGTGGTGTATTCGCTGACGAAAGCGTCGGCCGAGGCTTCGTCACGCGCATCCGCCTGTCAAACTGTTTCCCCATCGTCGCTCGAAAACCTCGGGAGGCTTACGCACTCCCTCGCCCCTTCGGAGGATTCTCGCTCCTCTGTGAAAACAGTCGACGCGGCGGGCGACACATCTTCCCTGCCGGATTTTGTGTTGCCTCCTGCCGGTGGACTTGTGTTGCATGAAAAACATGGCCTTGGACGCTATGTCGGCAAGAAAGTTATGAATCTTGGAAGCCAGGAGCGGGAGTATCTTGTATTGCAATATGATGCCGGCACGTTTGTGTATTTGCCCACGGACCAGGCACATCAATTATATAATTATTACGGAAGCCCAAGAAGACTGGACAGGATTTAAAATTTAAGGTAGACTGTGGACGTGGGATACGCATACGAAGACGACGAATATGAAGAGGGCACGCCGAACCTTGCGATTAACGACGCCGAGTACAATGAGGGTGGCGACGATGATTATGCCATGGCTGGTAAAAAAGATGACGGCAGTGGCGCCATTACGGGTGCGGGCGATTTTGATGACTCGGAACACGCCAAGAATATGACAGGTAGCGCTGTAGAAGTAACTGGCCAGTCCCAAGGCGCGGACGGCGAAAATGGTGGGAAAGGAAGTACATATACAAAAACCGAAGAAGCAATCAAAAACCCTAAAACAGGCAAAAAAATCGGAACCTCAACAACAAAACAAAGAAGCCAGGGCACGGGTGACGCCCCCGTAACTTTTACGGATTTGGTTTTGATGTGGGGTTTTGCGGTGAAACATCCCGCGACAAAGGATTTGTGCGCCAGAGCCAACAATGCCACACTTACTGCGATTGGCAGTGCAACAGGTGGATTTGGCTATTTGGTTACCATATTTAAACCAGGGCTTATGGGCGAATCTTATTTGACCAATACGATTGGCGCATTGTTGGAAATTCTTGAAGACCCTTTTACCGATGCTATGACATTCGGTATCGTGAGAAAAGCATTCGAGATAATACTTGGTTTGCAACCGCTTCAAAAAATTTTGATGCTTATACGCAATATAATTATGCCCTTTATGAAACTTACGCAAGGTATGGGCAAGAAAAAGTAACTTATTTCTTTTTTGACAAATCGTCAATTACTTTGGCCAAATCGGCCACCGTTTTGATGCCCATAACGACTTCGTCGGGGACCGTGAAGCCGTATTTGTCCTCGATGCTCATCAAAATTTCCACGACGTCCAAGCTGTCGGCGCCAAGGTCCTCTTTGATACGCATGCCAGGTTTGACATCGTCGGGTTTTTTGTTAAGTTGCTTCATCAGCATATTGATTATTACTTCTGCGGGTGTTTGTTCTTTGTCCATACGCAAATGGTAACCCAATTATCAAAAATTGTCAACGGGGAAATCAATGGTGTGGGTGATGTCGAGGCCCTTTGGCTTCCCGGGCGCATCCGCCGTGAACTCTATTGTCAGCATAATCGCATAACATGCCGCGATTATAAATACGGTTGCGATGGCTTTTATAAGCCGAGCCTTGGCGTTGGCACGTTTGCCCTCGTCCGTTGCCATACCGAACTGGACACCAATCCAAATACACCAAACGATGCTTATGCCAACAACAGGGGGGAAGACATATTTGTTCAAAATATTGGCGAGGTCCTTGCCGAAAGTTTGCGTGCCACCACCGATTGCTTTTTTCTGTTCTGGCGTTAATGCATTCCATTCCTCATCGGTCATCCCATCAGGTTTCTTAGGTTCCGCTACCCTGCCGATTGTGGGCGTGGATGCACCCGTCGCAGAGGTGCGTTCGCCGTATTTGTCGTTGGCCTTGGCCTCGGCGGGTGTTAATCCCGATTGAAATGCGCCCCATTCGTTGTATTTGGTTTTTTCAGTGTTGAAACCCCAACCATAGTTTTCCGCGGTTTCGGAAAGGGCATAGACGGCCTTTGTGAATTTACTGGACAGGCTTGTCAAGCCTTCGTTAACCGCAAACTCCGTAGCGCCCATTTTCCAGCCGGTTTTGTCGATGTACGGAATATCAAGCAAATTCGGAAAATAATCCAACGGGTCGACCGCCGAGTGTTCGGATGGCGATTGCCCCTGTTTAGGCTTTTTGTAGCGCGTGTAAAGAGGCCCAGACGGAGTCATCACGGCGCCGACAGGGAGTTTTGGATTTGCACCGATGTATGTGACCTCGTAGTCAGCCTTGTTGTAATCCGTCAATATCATGAAATTAAGGTGGCGTTCGCTTGAACGGTTGATGCCCTTGACGATGTTGTTGGCGTTTTTAAGCGGGCCTTCAACTATTTCCCTCAACATATCTATAAGGTCAGCATCATTTTCGGGAATTTTATCGGCGATACTTTTCATCGTGGCCTTAAAACTGTTAGCACGGGTGATTAGGTCCCCAGGGGCGCCATCTGGGATTACAGCGTCAAGGGTATTCGCCACACCCTCGGCGGACCCCTTAATGGTCCTTAATGGACCCATCAGTTCGTTTACTAGTTCACTCAAGCCAGGGATTGTAAAAGGGCCAACAATTTTTTCTTGTTCTTTTTGACCTGCCCCAGGGTCAAGGACACCGCCACCGATGTAGCCGATAAACTGGCCTTTTTTCACTTTCATCCCTGTTGTTTTAATTAAATCTTCGATAGCCTTTTGATAATCCTCACGGCTACCAACTTTATAGTTTAGTGCAGTGTCTGCGATAAGCGTCTTATAAGCAGGCGCAGTAAGCGACATCATCTCACCCATTCCTGCCTCGCCTGGGACTAAAGGATTGGCCTGACGGTATGATAACGATGCCCCCGTCGGCCCCACCGTATCCAAGTACATATAAGGTTCAAACTTCGGGTTGAAGACGCTTGATGGGAAATAATAATAGTTTATACCCACTGGGTCTGCGGGGGGAGCAACACCAAATGTTCGGGGAGTATCAGCAACAAGCGGAATGCCGAGAGCATTTTGAGACTCGGCAACCGAGTTTCCATACTGATTAGAATACGTTTTAAACGTGGTATCAGTTTCGCTATATCTAAAATTAAATTTACCAGGGCCAAAAAATGCGCTACCCAGATTTTGGGGGGGAGACACAGGAGGGGATAACTTCACATAATCGCTACGGTTTGCGTTATAGCCCCTCGCCAGGTAGCCATAGGGGTCTGGCAATCTTAAGCATCCATACAATCCACCGTAGTAACTGTAAATAGTGCTTCCATCGGGGTATTTCTTGTCGTGTTTTATGATTACATAGGCCTCCTCATACGGGTTATCGGTTGTTATGTAGCCGACTTCAACAACATAGCCATCGTCAATCGCGACGGCCTTGGGCAAATCCTTAAGTTTTTCAGGAGCATATGTCGCGAGAGGAGAAGAGGAATGTCGTTCTTCCATTTTTTTATCTTGCCTATCATAATTCCGATTCCAAAAGTCGCGGCCCAATGCATCAGAAATTTCGGCCCCAGCCACATCCGTCGAGCCAGCCACAATCGGGCCACCGCCACTATCATCAGGCTTCGCGCTTATAGGTGGTCCCACCTCGGAAACATCAGTAGTACGAATGTCTACTACCCCTTCGCCGACGCCGGCGTTGATTTCGATGCCGTAGAAGTTTTCGATGACGCCAATTTTAGAACTGCTTATGTCGGCGTCGCTTACAGCCCACTTGCCAGTGGGATCAGCCTTCATGGTGCTGTAATAAAAACTTTCACCCCAAGGAGACACTTGCGCATAGTAGGGGCCTTTGTTCATGCTGTTTTTTTTGGTAATTTCATTTTGATTGATTCGGCGGGCACCATACATCGAGGTAATCGTGTTCGCAATAAGCGAGCCCGAGAAGATACCGTCTTTTCCTGTGTATCTATTGTATGTATCACTGACAGTTTCCCAAAGGGTGCGGTCTTCAACACTCATGGCCTTTTCGTCGACGCCGAAGACGATGGGGCTGCAATAGCCTGCGTAATCGGTTGGCATGCCCGACCCGATACCCGGAGCAGTGGGGTTGGTATTTGGATAACCGCTGCCGT
>JAIRQZ010000008.1 GCA_031256235.1 Christensenellaceae bacterium
CGTAAGTATGACATCGCCATAAGCGGTCACGCGCCCTATTTTATCAACTTGTGCTCGCCCGAAAAGGACCGCATCGCAAAAAGTTATGCTTATATTCGGGACAGCCTTAAGGTCCTTAAGGTTATCAACGCTGCCGACGGCCCGATGCGCCTTGTTGTCCACATCGGAAGCCAATGCAAACAGGATCGCGGTGTTGCAATCGAAAATTGCAAGAAAAATCTTTTGTGGGTAATCGAAAAATTGCAAAAAGACGGCCTTGATACTTTCCTGCTTTGCGTTGAAACTATGGGGCGGTACAAAACAATCGGCAACGTTCAAGAAATTTGCGACATCTGTAAAATTGACAAGCACATAATTCCAACCATAGACTTTGGTCATGTCAACGCATGGGAACAGGGGAGTCTTTCAAAAAATCCCAATCGAATTACCGAGATTATGCAATATTGTTGCGACGCGCTTGGGGATAGGATGTCGCGCCCGCACATACACTTTTCCGCGGTCACTTACACAAGCGCAGGCGAGCATGCCCATACAATCTTGGACGATACAAAGTGGTCTTTTGCGTTTGAACCGCTTGCAAAATTTATAAAAGACAAAAGACTTGAACCCATAATCATTTGCGAAAGCAAAGGCCAAATGGCGGTGGATGCCAAAAAACTGTTTGATATTTACTCTGGATTATGCTAAAAATATATGGGGGAAATGTGCCAAAGACAGCGACTAAAAAGACCAACTTTCGGTCAAAAAAAGAAAAAAAGTTTTTAACACTTTGCGGTTTGCTTGGCGCGTGCTGTTTATTCCTTGCGCTTGGCTTTGTACTTGTTACTGGGCCTGTTAATATTACCTTTGACGTAGACCCAAAAGAAGATGCAATAAAGGGGAATTACATAGGTGACAAGATGACCCCAGTCACAAAAGTTTCAAACGGCAAGGTCACATTGCCCACACCTATCCGACCTGGGTATCGTTTTCTTGGCTGGTCAACCGACCTTGACGGCAACAAGATGGTCGGCAAAGTTTCAAAACGAAAGATGCATTTGTATGCGCAATGGACGGAGAACGCCCCGATTGCGTCGTTGTATGTTGATGGGCATTACTTGCGCGATTTGGAAATTACAAAGGCTCAAGCGGCAGGTCTTGGCGAAGCGTTTGCGATAAGTAAATGGTCGTCGGCAACACTTGCATCGTTGCCTATACTTGATTCGTATGATATGAACAAGTTTTTTGGTTGGTTTTATCATGATGCAAGTGATGCTCGAATCGAAATCAGATATTTTCCAGAACTGGCGTCTTCACAACAATGGATTGTTTATCGCCAACCAAGCCCTGGCAGTTACTATGCGCGCGAGTACATAATTTCCGTGGCCAACAACGACCTTGCTGGAACACGGCCTTTTATCCCTGAAGCAAACATCGCTCTTAACGCAATATTTGATAATACTGTAAACTCGGTAAACGACAGATACAGCGAATCCCGCCCCGTAACACACAGCGGGAAACCTGTAACTGTGAAGTTCGAGGCCGAAAAAGTTGGGGTTGACGGCGTAAAATTCAACATGAGTTCTATATCCGATGTCAATACCGATTGGGTATCGACAATCAATTTGCCAACGCCCACAATAATGGGCGATTTTACATTCATAGGTTGGAAACTTAATGATAACGACAGTGATATCTTCAGGCCAGGTACACCTGAAGCCCCGTCGCCTTTTTATTTGGACTCCAAGTATTATGGAAATCGTGAAGGCAACACTCTTGTTTTTACTGCGGTTGCGCTTACTGCGGACGAACTTTCGCGCTCGGCTGGCATGTATGAAAAATACCTTGATGATTCGGGCATCGTAAGGCTTAAAAAGACTGGGGAAAGCCATACAGTAAGGATACAGGACCTTTCAATTTTCAACGGGGTAGATTATGAAGGAAGAGCAATGTTGGATTTTGGTACTGCCTATGGTTCGGGGCTTAAAAATACCGTAAATCTTCAAGCAGGTGGCAGATATCCTGTTGCGGATTCGCCAGATAAATCGCGCAGTATTACAAACAACTTGATTAACTTGCCGTTTGTGGATAATTATGCCGTCGGAGGCAGACAATTCATTGGTTGGAAAAGTAGTTACGACAACAAAATTTATCCCGCGGGATTACAATACCGTCTTCCGCGTTGGATGCCAACAACCGCAAAAATCAATTTTACTGCGGTGTGGGCCGACATGAGGAATTTGCTTGACCTTGACGGCAATGGCGGGGCGAAGACTTGGCGCGACGACATAGGCAACAAAAAAATCGGCACTACCATAAGATTACCGAACTTAAGCCGTTATGGTTACGACTTCGTGGGATGGCAAAACAAGGTTGATGACAAAATGTGCGACGACAATAAAATTGTCATCACGGGCAAAGAACAAAAACTTGTCGCCATATGGGAAGCAAAAAAAATCAATCGCATCACTTTGGCTTCGGTGCCAATGGTGGGGCAAATTTATCTTGAAAAGGCCTCGACGTCATATAATTTCGGCGAGACTATGGTGTTTTACAGATACAGCGGAGAGACTGGTGTAGTGCATAATGGCTGGAAATTTCAACTTGGCGAAAGCAACAAGTACAACGAATTTTTGTTCGACGCGACCTTTTGCAAAAAAGTGCCCATCAAAATTGATGAAAACTTTTGCAAAAAGTACGCGAATTCAAGCCGACCAAATGACTTTTTTGACAAAGAAGATACTATAATTGCGTGGACGGTTTAAATTCCAAGGGTGCATAAGTATGTTGCGCCACTTGTCCCATTTTGATTTATAAAGTCGGTGATTCGGCTTCCTGCGCTGTCGCCCGATATGATTGCCATTTTGCCCTGTGGATTTTGGATGTCGCTTATATCTATTGCCATTGTGTCCATACACACAGCGCCCAAGATTTTGCACGGCTTTTTGTCGACGTAAATTTCATACTTGTTACCCAAGAGTAAAAACCCTGCGACAGCATATCCGCAAGAAACTATGCCCGCGGTCATGTTTTCTGTGGCCGTGAATTTTCCGCCGTATCCAACATGTTGACCCTTTGTTAAGTGTTGCACAGCGATAATTTTTGCGGCGATTGTGACCGCAGTTTTGTATCCTTCAAATCCGCCGTACATTGCCTTTCCGATTCGCACCATATCAAATTGTGCAAGGCGGTAATGTGCGGTCCCCGAACATGCCGCATGGACAAGCGCGTGTGGGCAGGTCCGTCGCATTATGGCTCGGTACGGGGCAAAACGTTTAAGTTGTTTGTCTACTTCGACTTGACCTGCTTGCGATGTGTACTCGTGACTGAAGTGCGTATAAAGACCGCAGATATTTAAGTTTTTAAACTTTTGCGAATAAGCCAACATGTTACGCAAATGCCATGGGGTACAGATGCCAAACCTGTTCATGCCTGTGTTGACTTTTATGTGTACATTCAATTTACCAAGGGCCGAGGCACCTGCGACCGCATACATTTCTTTCATGCTTCCGCATGTGACTGTTATATTGTGAGCGATTGCGGTTTTGTAATCTTCGCAAATCCCGAACAAAAGTATCGGCTTTGTGATACCGCTTTCGCGTAATCGGACGGCTTCGGCGATTCGGGCTACTGCGAACATATAAACGTGGTCGGCGATGGCGTGCGATACTTTTATATCCCCCATGCCGTATGCATTGGCCTTTACGACAGCACAAAAGCGCGTCGACTTCGGCATCCGCGACTTTGCGGTCTTTATGTTTTGGATAACCGTTTTAAGGTTGACCCCGCATTGTAAATCCACTACTATTTAGATATGAGGATAATTGGCGGTAGGTTACGAGGGAAAAGCCTTGAGTGGGTGTCGAACGCGACCACGCGGCCTACAACGGATAGGGTAAAGGAAAACATTTTCAATGTCTTGACGTCAAGTGGCATAGATTTTACCCGTGCGAATGTGCTTTGTTTGTTTTCTGGAAGCGGGCAAATGGGTATTGAATGTTACAGCCGAGGCAGTGAAAACATTACCTTTAATGACATAGACAAAAATGCCCGCGATATCATAAAAAAGAACTGTGCCGTTTGTAATTTTGTTCCCCATATTTATGGTTTTGATTATTTGGATACCTTGACGAAACTTAAGGGTCAAAAGTTCGACCTTGTGTTTCTTGACCCGCCGTTTGCGGACATCGGAGCACCTGTCAAGGCATCTTCATTTCTTTTATCAAACAACATGTTAAACCCAAATGCCATTATTGTGGCCGAAACCGAGACCCCCGATCTTGAATTCGGGGGCTTTGACGTTCGCGTGAAAAATTATGGTCGGGCGGTAATCTATTTCCTGTGTACGTAAGAAAATTACGCTCGGGCGGTAATCTATTTCCTGACATTTACTTCTTGACACCCGAGCAACAATAAGTTACAATACCGATACAAAAAAGAAGAAAGTTCGCTTTCTCTCCTGCGTTGACTTCGTCCGCGGGATACACAGAAACTTTTGCACGTTTCTTTTCTTTTTTGGCAAAGGAGGGAAATGTTTAAAGAACTACCTATTAACAACAGAATCACGGCAAGTGAACTTCGCGTCATCGGTGCAAACGGTGACATGTTGGGGGTTATGGGTACCGCCCAGGCGCTCCGCCTTGCCGACGAGGCCGAACTTGACCTTGTACTTATAAGTCCAATGGCCAAGCCACCTGTTGCAAAAATCATCGATTACGGCAAGTACAAATTTGAACTTACCCGCAAAGAAAAAGACGCCCGTAAAGTCCAAAAAACAATTAAGGTCAAAGAAGTACAACTGTCGCTTGGAATCCAAGAAAACGAAGTCGCATTCAAAATGAAACATGCACGCAGTTTTATCGAAGAGGGCAACAAGGTAAAGGTCTGCATCAACCGCATTCGCGGTCGTAATACTCAAAACGCCGACAAAGGTGTCGAAGTATTAAAGAAATTTGCCGTCGATATGGCTGACATAGCCGAAGTCGAACAGCAGGTCACGAAAAGCGGGGAAGCAGGTCGAAACATCAATATCGTAATGGTATTATGTCCAAAAAAGAAAGGAGGAAAATAACATGCCAAAAATGAAGACTCATTCAGGGGCAAAAAAAAGGTTCAAACCTACATCGGGCGGAACGATGATTAAACGCGCATGCCAAAACAAGAACCACATCTTGAACAAAAAATCACGCGAACGCAAACGCAAATTGCGCGCAGGTGAATACGTAGACGCAACACAGGAAAAGGCAATACGCCGTCTTATCCAAGCAGGAGGCAAAAAATGAGAATTAAACGCAGTGTCAACGCACTTAAAAAACGTCGCAAGATTTTAAAACTTGCAAAAGGTTACCGTGCATCAAAAAGCACCCTGTACCGCGTAGCCCGCGAACAGGTCATGAAAAGTGGTCAATATGCCTATGTCGGTCGCAAACTCCGCAAACGTGACTTCCGCAAGTTGTGGATTGCCCGTATCAACGCCGCATCGCGTGCCAATGGATTGCCTTACAACAAATTCATGGACGGGCTTAACAAGTCTGGATGCGAACTCAACCGTAAAATGCTTTCGGAAATCGCAATCGCCGACCCCGCGAAATTCACCGAACTTTGTGAGACTGCGAAAAAAGCACTTGCAAAATGACGGTTAAAGACTTAATCAAATTAACACAAAAAAAGCACCGTCGCGAGGCGGGGCTTTGTATTGTCGAGGGGGACAAACTTGTCACGGAACACAAAGACAAGGCTGTCGCGACTTTTACACGCGCTTCCACACCACACATTGCATCTTGCGACGGACAACTTTCGCAAAAGGACTTCGCCGCCGTAACCGACCTTGAAAATTCACGCGGGATTTTGGCGGTTGTGCCGATTCCGAAACCAAGCCAAGTGACTTTCCCCTATGTCGTGTTGGACGGAATTCAAGACCCAGGCAACGTGGGTACGATTTTGCGCACCTGTCGCGCATTTGGTTACAAGACAATCTTTTGCATTAATTGCGCCGATGTTTGGTCGCAAAAAGTCATACGCTCGGCTATGGGTATGCAATTCGGCCTTAATATTATCGAGGGCTTTGACGGCATACCCCAAGGCAGTGAACTTTACATCGCGGATATGGGTAAACAAGTGCAAAACCGCCCAAGTGGAAAATTTGGTATTGTCTTTGGCAACGAAGGCAACGGCGTGTCGGCCGAGATGCGAAAATTGCCACATAAAATTGTGTCTATCCCGATGAAAAGCGATGTAGAAAGTTTGAATGTCGCGGTTGCATGTGGTATAATTTTGCATGAGTGGTCACAGTAAATGGTCAACAATAAAGCGGTCGAAGGGCATAGCCGACGCCGCGAAAGGAAAAATCTTTACAAAATTTGGCAAAGAAATCATGGTCGCGGTAAAACTTGGCGGGGATAATCCCGAAACCAATACGAAACTGCGCAGTATAATCACAAAGGCAAAGGCTGCGGGCATGCCCAACGACAACATCACACGCTCCGTCAAAAACGCCGCCACATCGGGCGACAAAACAAACTATGAGACCATAATCTACGAAGGCTATGGTCCCGCGGGCGTCGCTGTAATGGTTCGAACACTTACCGACAACAAAAACCGCACGGCAAGCAACATCCGTCACGCATTTGAAAAGTTCGGGGGCGGGCTTGGCGTGTCGGGCTCGGTGTCTTACATTTTTATCGAAGTCGACGGGGAATACCTGGCGGACTTTTACGTCCCTGTCCCCGAAGACAAGGAACAGGCATTTGGCAAGTTTCTTGACATGCTTGATGACGACGATGATGTCCAAGAAGTAATCCACAACGCGGAAGACGACGATTGACAAAACCGAGTTCATATGATATCGTGTAACCGATATGAAATGTGGTAAAAGTGAAAACTATGAAAATTTAATTAATTTCAATGAACGCGAATTGTCCGATTTATATAACGCAGTCGCAATACGCGAAAGCGACTATTTTAAAACTGCCGAGATTTTAAAACCAAAAGTGATGCCCACAGTAAATAGTTTCAGCGGTGAATTTGATTTCACTTTTAATGCAGGAAAAGATATAGATTTACCAGATATTGAACCAAGCGGTATCGTTCGTGCACCGTATTTAAAGGGCGTACCAGGCTTGGGTGGCAAAGACCCAGCCCGCACGCCATATAAGTTTTATGACATGATGGATTTTGAATCTATGGCGACAGATGTCCAAAATTTGCCCGAAACCGTCATTGAACACGAAATTAAAAGCATTGAATGTCGAAAAAACGCCATTGAAATATTAAAAAACAACCTCGAGTTACCTCTTGGCGAATTGACAGAACTTTGCAACGTATTCGGGCTTAAGCAAGCATTTCGTGATGTCGTACACACCCGAGCATATATCGCAAAAGACAAATCGTTCGCCCAACTTGATGCGGACAAAAAATACACAAAACAAATTGACGGGAAACTTAAAAAACTTGAATTAATCAAAGAAAATTTTATCGACTTAAACAATTATTTAAAGAAAATTCACGGCACGCGCATTGACCTTGCCTTGCAAAATAACGGAAAAGTTCCCGAAAATTGGCTTGATTATTTGCAGTCATAGTCTAAACGGGTTATAATTGTCTGTGGGAGAACATGTAATACTTGGTATCGACCCTGGCTATGCACGCATGGGTTGGGGCGTTTTGAAGTTAAGCGGTGGCACCCCCGTGACGGTCGAATGCCTTGGCTTCGGCTGTGTCGAAACCCCAAAAGAAGAGGAAATGGGCACGCGATTGGCGTATCTGAATGACGCCCTTGCCCAAATCATTACGCATTACCAGCCCAACGACATCGCAATCGAAGAACTGTTTTTTGCAAAGAACCAAAAAACCGCGATGCAGGTCGCCCATGCCCGCGGTGTCATAATGATGCGCGCAAGCATGCACAGCGGGCGGATTTTCGAATACCGACCCAATGTGATAAAAAAGGCCGTGGCATTTGATATGAAAGCCGACAAAAAGCAAGTTATGGCGGCGGTAACTCAAATTTTAAAGTTTGAACGCGCACCCAAACTTGATGACGCGGCGGACGCTTTGGCGATTGCAATCACTCATGCGACGGTTGCAAAATAAATAATTACGCAAAACACAATTGCGAAAATCATATGTGTGACTTTGTAAAGCAAATAAAACCACACGGGCATTTTAAATGACTTTAAAAATACAAAGCCTTGCATCGCGACGCAAAAACCTCCGAACGAAACAATTGCACACGGCACGATTGCCCGCCAAACACCCGAAAGGACTTGCTCGGCGTGGAACACACCTGTTGTCATTTCCATGGCGGAGGCAATGGGCAAGGGAAGCGAAGCACTTGCCACAAAGAACACCAAAATCAATCCTCCAACCGCCAAGATGTTTTGCACCGCACTGTACAACGCACGTGAAACCGCTTCGCTTGTGTCGGTAGGTTTGAATTCATCAATGCGAAAACCTCGCACGGCTTGCGCACGTCCTCGCCCTGCGGGGGTTCGCATTTCTTCATTCAAACCTACCGACACAAGCGAAGACACACGGTTTAGTACAATTCCATTAAAGAGTGCTCCCAAAATATGCGCCGTAAAAATAATCATCCCTAGCCGTACATCTTGGTACAGCGCCGCGCCCAAGGTCGCTATTATGAATATGGGACTGCACGTGCTTGTATAGGCCGCCATTTTAATGGCTTGCGCCCGCGAAATCTCGCCTCGCATATAAAGTTGTGAAAGCATCCGCGCCCCCGTGGGATAGCCCGCCAAAAAACTCATGCCCACGACGCCGATTTTTTGCAATCCTTTGCGTTTGAAAAGGTCCAATTCGACCAAAAGTCCCGACACGAAAAAGAACGGGAACAACACAGGCACGACATTGTTCCCGACCAATATAAGACCATTGCGTGCGTTTGTCACGAAACCTGCGACATCAATAAACGCAAGCGCCATAAAGGCAATGCAACACAAGACCGTAATAATCTTTGACATCATTTATATATAAAAGTATATTTTCAATATGATTAATAAAGACTTTCCCATTTTGGAATACGACGGAGTTTCACAACCTGTTG
>JAIRQZ010000020.1 GCA_031256235.1 Christensenellaceae bacterium
GGATACCCTTTGCGGATACCCTTTGCGGATACCCTTTGCGGATACCCTTTGCGGATACCCTTTGCGGATACCCTTTGCGGATACCCTTTGCGGATACCCTTTGCGGATACCCTTTGACAAGCCTTGTATATAATACTGTGTCACACTTTGCGATTTGTGTCAATCTTTTTTAAAGGTCTTTTGACATAATTCGACACCTTTTTTAATAGATATTTAAAGGAGGAACAATATGGGAAAAGCATGGTATGGGTTTGGATGGTTGTTTCGGTTATTCCGTCGACGTTCTAAATAACAAAGTGGCTCGTACGAGCCATTTTAAATTCAAAGTTCAATAAATTTACCGTCCTCGACTTTCATAAGCGGTAGGTTCTCTTTTTTTGCAAGTTCAATGGCGGCGTTTGTTGCAAAGGTTTCGTGTTCTTTGAATTCTGGGTTGTCTCTTAAAACACAGACGGCTTCTTTTTTTATTTTTGCGATGTCCAAAATGACCTCGTTGTAATGGTCGGTTTGTCCGTCATTTCCCTTAAGCCGCGACGGCGTAGTTAGTTTCGAGCACTTTGTAAAAGAACAATTATTGTAATACTGCTGTGGCCTTTGGACAAAGACCTTTGTCTCGTTTTCCTTGTAAACAAGTGCCAAGGGGTTTTGGAGTCCAGGAAATTTATCAAGTTCGGAATCGTATGGGTGCGGGATTTCATAAGAAACAGCGTCATCGGGACAAGCGCACAAGAAACTGTCGTTGGGTTTAATTAAATAGCCCACATTTTCAAAACACGAGTGCGCAAAAACTTTTTTGGTGTTTTCGGTATACAAAGAGCATGAAATGCGGTGTTTGTCTTTTATTTCGATTTCTTTCATGCTTCGCTCGTTATGCAATGCAAAGGTGTGAATAAGCAGGTTTAACTTTTTGGAAGGCTGATTGAACTCTTCATTATTCCAAATATGCTTTGAAACATAGCGCAAGTATTCCTCGGTATCAAAGCATTGTTGCAAGATTGGATTCAAGGCGTTCGGGTTTGTTTTTTTGGATATAAGTTTAAACTGGTTGTCTTCAATTCTTTTCAAACCGTTTTTAAGGTCAGTAACCATAATTTTTGAAAGAAACCGTGCATCGTTTGTTAACATGTTATAAATATCCTCGGACAAATACCCCACCAACTTTAACGAGGCAGAAAATTCAAAATCAGATAATTTACCATTAACAACTCGAGACATATTACAGGCAATATATCACAAAGTTTATTCAATGTCAAGACGTGGCGCGCCTTGCCAAAGGATTGCTACGCCACCGCAACCTAAATGAGTGCCGATTACGGGGCCGACAATAGCGGTCCTTATATGTACATCGGGATAAGCGGCGCGGATAGAAGCGATAACTTCCTCAAACAGGTCGCTTTTTGATGTGCGAACCACCCAAACGGTGGATTTTGCAAAGTTGGCATCGGCTTTTTCGCCGTATTTTTCCATGCGGGACAGGACGTACTTAATTGCTTTTTTATTACCGCGTTCTTTGTTCTCGATTGCAAGTTTACCTTTTGCAGAAAGGTGAATTATTGGACGGATGTTGAGGATAGAGCCTATTGCGGCTTTTGCTGGGCTTATACGACCGCCACGTTTCAAGTGGAAAAGGTCGGTCATGATAACCCAGCCGTGTTGATGTGCCAAAAACTTCTCGGTTTTAGCCAATGCTTCTTTGGTTGTTACGCCTTGCTCGCGAAGACGGACAAGTTCCTCGATGATTTGGCCTTGCGCAAGTGTTGCAGAAAACGATTCGGGGACGTAAATGCGACGGTTGATTTTGTTTTTTTCCAATTCCTTGTTGACTTCACTTGCGGCGGACACCGTGTTTTGGTGTGTGGCCGACAGCCCGCTTGATAATGCGATGTGGATAATGTCGCCACTTGGCGTGCTTTTAAGGATGTCTTCAAAGTAAGTTTTGACCTCGAACGGGTTAAGTTGCGTCGTTGTTGGCAGGTCGCCACGCTTTATGCCCTCGTAAAAAGTGTCGAATTCACTGTCTTTTTCAAAGACTTCGCTTATCTCTTTTCCACCAAGCACGCGTTTCATTACTATGTATTGAACGTCATTTTTTTTGTACCAAGAGGGTGTCATGTCGGCACAACTGTCGGTTGAAACTATAAAATTACTCATACCCGATTGTAATCTTACGGCATGACAAAGTCAATATAAATTCCGAAGCCTCTTGTAACATCGCCTTGAATCACATGTGTAAGGGCGCCTACGATGTGCCCGTTTTGGATGATTGGCGACCCGCTCATCCCGTGAATGATGCCTCCTGCGGTCGCAAGAAGTTCTTTATCAGTGATTCGCAAGATGATTCCTTTGTCGGCTTCGGTTTTTTGATAGCGGGCTTTTATAATTTCGATGTCGTATTCCCGAATGTCTTTTCCATTAAGTGCGGTCAAGATTTTGGCTTTGCCAGGTTTAACGCTGTAACGCGAAGCCACGGGATAGCAGTTTTTTTTGCATGTTTTAAAGACAAGGCCGTCATCGTTAAGGCAACCGAAGACCCCGTGAGTGTTGCTTGAAAGTATACTGCCTTGACTTCCGCGTGATTTGGCAAGGGTGCTTTGGTATGAACCTACGGTTTTCGTGTCGGACTTTTCGACCGACAAAACATTGCAAGAATATATGTCGCCACTGCGCACATTGACGCTTGCCCCTGTTTCAAAGTCCACGACTTTGTGCCCAAGCGCCGCGAAATTGTTATTCTCGGGGTTGATATAGGTCAAAGTTCCGACTCCGTTGACGTCGTCTTTTACCCAAATACCCAGTCGTTTCGCACCAAGGTGACGTTCCAAATCCTTTACAGATGTTATCGTTGCAGAGTCAAGATTTGTGATTACGTCGCCACGTTTATAGCCTTTGCCGTCCCTCAATACCACTACCCCGTCGGTTTTGGCGGAAAACCCGATGGGCATGCCACCCGCATAGACGCTGTCGAACGGCAACACATCGACCATGACACGCTTGATTTTTATAAGGCCGAACAGTTTCAAATCAATCCAAGTACGATTGTTGTCGTCGACTCCGATTTCGCGGTCATAATCCGTTTTTACGAACTTATTAGGGGAAATAGATTGATGTTGGCCTACTTCTTCGTTGCTTAGGCGGATGTCATCGGGCATAAGCGCGGCTAAAGTTATGGGTAATGCAACAAAATATATAACTCCGACCGTCAGCGCAGAAATGATTGTCAACTTAAGTGCATTTTTAAAAAATTTCACTTTCACCAGTATGTGTGTTTTCACATAAGAATACTCATGCGTAACAATAAAAAAATTCGGATTATTTGCGTGCAATGTCCGCGAGCGTTAAGACCGCTTGCGAAAGTCCTGTTTGCCCGCTCTGTTTGTAGATAGAATACAAATAGTTTCCCACGACGGCAACATTCGCGCCCGCATCATGGACAAGCGCGATGTTTTTGTCGTTTATGCCTCCGTCGACGATAATTCTGATGCCGGGGCACTCTTTTCGCAAGTTTTTTATTCGTTCGATTGCATCGGGCATGAAAGATTGACCGCTTAGACCGGGTTTTACACTCATGACAATGGCGACGGTTTTGTCGGCATTCCAAGCAATCATCGGGTCACCGTTATGTACGCAAAAACTTCGGGCGTTTGGCGTAACAAGTTCGGGGTCCGTACCCATGAGGTGCACATCAACAGGGTGTTTTGAATTTTTCACGGCGTAATCGAATTGTTGCTTTGTGCAATGGTCGTGACCTACCATGTCGTTGCGCATGACGTCCAAATGGATACTTATGTCATCAATTTTGTTTAACGCCCCAAGATAATTTTCCAGGTTATTGTCGACATTTGCAGGGTCAAGTGAGGGCGAGATTTCGAATTGTTTTTTTAAAAGTTGTTTCAAATCGTACAGGCCTGGTTTTGGGTCAATCATCATGGATGCGATTTTTAAAACGTCTTTTCCAAGTTCTTCAAAGCCATAAACACGGCAATGCAAATTATCGACTCGCCAATCGTTTATGGGCTCGTCATATTCAAGGTGGGATTCTATGTCCACTACTTTGTTGGTCTTTTCCAAAACCCTTTTGGCGATGACTTTTGCGGTTTCGCTTGGAATCTTTTTTGTTTTGTAATGCGTTTCTACAAGTTTGATTTTGCCTTTACATGCTGCCGCATAATCCACGACGTCGTCGATAAATTTTTCTACTGCGAACCTAAAGTTCCCGCCTCCATAAATAGGGATAATTTCCGAGGCGTCTTGGAAGGCTTTGATTTGTTGCTCGGATAAACCAGCCGTGCCGATAATTAACGGTTTTTTGACCCTTAATGCGAAGTTCAACATCTTGTCGAAACTGTCTTTGTGCGAAAAGTCCACGATAACATCGTACTTTTCCTTTATTTTGTCAAGTTTGCTATAGTTATAAAACTTGCTGTCGCTTCGGCAAATCCCCGCAACAATTTCCGCAAAGTCACAATCTTTGGACGCGATTTGGGCTTGGAGCCCTGTTCTTCCAGTTATGCCACTCCATAAAATTTTAGTCTTTTGCATTTTGACCGCCATTTTCTGCACGTAATTGACCGCACGCTGCCATGATTTCCGTGCCTTTGCCTTTTCGCATGGTACAGGATATACCGCTTTTGATAAGGGTGTCCATAAAAAGCATGCAGGTTTCGGTCGACGGTGCCTTAAGGTCATTTGCGGGGTTGCATTTGATAAGGTTTACATGAGCCGAGATATGAAGGTCGCGCAAAACGCGGGCAAGTTCGCGGGCGTGTTCGGGCATACAATTTACTTTGTCGATGAGGGCGTATTCGAAAATCACACGGCGTTTTGTTTTATTGAAAAAGTATTTTGCCGCCACCAAAACGTCGTTTATTTTGTGGGTTTTGGCTATGGGCATGATTTTCCCGCGGACGGCATCGTTTGGCGCATGAAGCGAGATACAAAGGTTGACCTGCATACCCAAATCGGCAAAAGCACGGATTTTGTCGGGCAGTCCGCAAGTGGAAACGCTTATTTTACGGGCGCCGATGTCGACGGCATTAAGGAATTTCATCACGTTGTCGAAATTGTCAAAGGGCTCTCCCACTCCCATGACCACGCAATGGTTCACGGGTTTGTCGGCATTTTTGCGGGCAATCAGAACTTGGACAAGCATTTCTTCCATCGATAAATCGCGAACATAACCGCAAGTTCCCGAACTACAAAACGCGCAATTCATTTTGCAACCGACTTGACTTGAGATACAAACCGTGTTGCCATAGTCCTGCAACAACAAAACGCATTCGATTAAATTGCCGTCCAAAAGGCGCAACAAAAACTTTGTTGTGCCGTCTTTTGCAACGACTTTTTTTTCGACCGAGGCGAACCTACTTAAGTTTGAAATCTTTGTGTCCATTTAAAAAGTCCTTGTATTTCATCGGCTTTCCCCCAGGAGCCTGTATGATATCGAATTGCACGGCGCCGTCAAAAACGTGGGCCGAATACACGCGGATGTCGCCAAGATTGGATTCAACATAAGCCATTGGCCACGGGTTCATACCACGGACAAAGTTGACGATTTCGCGCGATGGTTTCGTCAAGTCAATTTTGCCGTCGGTTTTTTTAAGCATCGGGAAGTATGACGCGGGTGTGCCTTTTTGGATAAGAGTGGCTTGTGGCGTGTGTATAACTGTGCCTTTTTCGATTTGGTCAAGAGTTTTCAAAAGCGCGGTCGCGCCAATTTCGGCAAGACGCGACGATAATTCACCCGCAGTTTCGTCCTCGCCAATGATGTAAGGAGTCTGTGTCAAAATATCGCCAGTGTCGATTCCGATGTCGGTTTGCATTATTGTGACCCCAGTCCATTTTTCGCCATTGATAATTGCGAAGTTTATAGGGCAGGCCCCGCGGTATTTTGGCAACAATGACGCATGAACATTTACCACGCCGAATTTGCAATAATCGATTACATTTTGTTTAAGGATTTGGCCGAACGCGCATGTGATAATGATATCTGCGGTGGCCAAGGTTTCGCAAAGTGGGTCTGGCTCGTTTGTACAATAATCAATATGTTTACTAATGCGTTCGGGTTGGAAGACAGGTATCTCAAGTTCGAGCGCAAGTTTTTTCGCGGGCGGTGCAGTAGGTTCTTTGCTTCGGCCACTTGGTCGGTCGGGTTGAGTTACAACACAGACAACTTTGTGTTTGCTTTCATGCAACGCGCGAAGCGTTGGAAGGCAAAATTCGGGTGTTCCAAAAAATGCGATTTTCACTTTCGCACCTTCAAGGGAAATTGGGAAATCGTATCACATTCATAGTGATTGTTATCTGTCCTGTCCACGAATAGTATGCCGTTTAAATGGTCGATTTCGTGGCACGCGCACACTGCGGAAATGCCTTTTAATTCCGCCATAAATTGGTGCCCGTGGCGGTCAAATGCCGTGACCGTAACGAATTGCGGACGCTTTACTTTGTAACATTCGCCGGGTAATGAAAGGCACATTTCTTCGCCAATTTTGACTTTGGATTGTGCGCTGATTTCTGGGTTTATGCATTCCAAGACCCCACTTGGCGTCATTATAAGGCAAATACGGTATAAAACTCCTATTTGAACTGCTGCAAGTCCTACCCCGTTTGCGTGCTTTAAAGTATCGCGCATGTCATCAAGTATGCGATGAATACGCGCGTCAAAAACTTCCACAGGCTTGGACTTTTTGCGCAAAAACTCTTGGTCTGTTGTAATGTTCAGGATAGCGATTGCGGGTTTACCTCCAAAAAAACTTGTATGTTTTTCGACTTGTGCGACGACTTGATATCGTCAATGAAATCTAGCATTTCTTTCTCTTTTTGTACAGCAAATCGGCAAAGAATTTGATAACGGAATTTGTCGTCAAGTCGTGCAAGCGGGGATTTCATCGCCCCAAGATACACAAAGTCGCCCGACCGTGTGCGCAAATCTTGCATCATAAGTTTTAAAAAATCTTTGATTTTATCATCGTGTTCGCCAGTCACAAGCACCCTAACAATGGTCGTAAACGGCGGGTATTTTGTGATTTGGCGGGTGTTAAGTTCCTTTTCAAAGAAGTTCAAATAGTCATATTTTGTCGCAAGTTTATAAACATAATGAGTGGGTATAAAAGTTTGTAAAACCACATGGCCTGTGTCGTTTTCGCGCCCACACCGCCCCGCGACTTGGGTCACAAGTGCGAAAGTCCTCTCGGTTGCGCGATAGTCCGAAAAGTGCAGGCTGTTGTCGGCGTCTATGATTCCAACAAGCGCGACGTTGGGAAAATGATGACCTTTGGCAAGCATTTGGGTGCCCACCAAAATCGCAGACGGAGTGTTTGTAAAGTCCGCCAAAATTTTCAAAAGACTGTCCTTGTCCTTTACAGTGTCCGCGTCCATACGGAAGATTTTTACTTTCGGGAACCTTGTTTGCAATTCTTCGACGACTTTTTGGGTCCCTGTTGCGCCCAACTTTATGTATGTGCTTTCGCATTTGGGACATGTCTTTATCATTTTAAAACGCGAGTCGCAATAATGGCATTTAAGCATATTGTCTTCTTTGTGATACACCAACGACACGTCGCAATGTTCGCATTTCGCACTCCAGCCACAGTTTTTGCACGTGACATGCGACGAAAAGCCTCGGCGGTTTAAAAAGATTATGGATTGTTTCCCGCCCTGGATAGTTTCGGTAAGTTGTTTCAAAAAGGTGCGCGAAAAGATGTCAGTGTGGCCTGCGCGGAATTCTGCCGCCATATCTACAATCTCGATTTCGGGCATCGGTTTGTCTGTAACTCGGTTTTTCATTTCCAACAATTCGTATTCACCGACTTTAGCGCGTTGGTAACTGTCGATACTTGGGGTCGCGCTTCCTAAAATAAGTTTTGCATTCCAATAACCGCACCGCATTTTGGCAACTTTGTGGGTGTGAAAGCGCGGATTACTTTCCGCAAAGTAACTTGAGTCATGTTCTTCATCGATAATGATGACACCGATGTTCTCGATTGGCGCAAAGACCGCGCTTCGTGCCCCGACTGCAATGCGTGCCTCCCCTGTATGAAGGCGGTACCATTCGTCATATCTTTCCCCCGTTGTAAGCCCGCTGTGCAAAATCGCCACTTTGTCGCCAAAGCGTGCACGAAAATTGCCAAGGACTTGGGGCGTAAGGCCGATTTCAGGGACAAGCATTATTGCCGTGCGCCCCTGCTCAAGCATCTGTTCGATTATGTTCATGTAAACTTCAGTTTTCCCACTTCCTGTAACGCCGTGCAATACGAAAGTTTTATGTTCTGACATCGACTTTTTGATGACCGACTTTTGTTGTTCCGTCAATTCGATATTTTTGTCTTTTATATCAAGGCCTTGGATAACCGCATTTTTTGCTTTGCGCTTTCCTTTCCTGCCTCGCAATGAACTTGGTACAAATAATCGCAACACATCAATTTTGCGCAGTTTGAACTTGTCGCAAATCGGGTCAAGTATCTTAAGCATCTCGGGCTTGATTGCGGCAAAGTCATCCATGACGCGGACGATTGCTTTGATTTTGTCGGTCGCGACATCGGTTTTATCTTTTAAACTTATTACAAAACCCTCGGTTTGTCTTGTGCCAAAAGGGACAAGAACCCTTGCGCCCACGGGCACTTCCATGCCGTCGGGTACAAGGTAATCAAACGAATCGTTCAAGGTTGTGTCTATTAAAATTGATGCGTACATTGAATTTTGCGGGTGCTTACTTCGTCAAGCACATATGTTAATTCCTTGGTATTGCCTTCGTTGAACAAGGCTGGACTGTTGCGGGCAAGGTCTTTTATGCGTTTTGCAACCAAAACGGCCAACATGTATTTGTTGCCAACGCTTTTTACACAGTCTTCAAAATTAAAATATGTCATAATGTATTATCCCATTCAAAGGCGGCATTGTCAACCGTTACATCAAACAATATATTTTTGCCCCGTACAAGTTTGTAATTCATTTTGCATTGGACAGTTTCTTTTATGGTTCGACTCATCTTTGCCTTGTTGGGCGCCGCAAGCGATTGCATGTTTTTGTTTTCAAGCACAGTAATTTCAAGCACAAGTTTCTTGCGTCCATGCCTCTGTATCACAACCAGTTTGCTTTCCGTGAACTCGCGGACGCGGGCGCCTTTATATGTTGCAAGTCGGATTTCTTTGCCTTTGTAAATAATGAAACAAATCGTGCCCGTGAACTTCATGCCAAGATACGGGATTTTGGCGCAGGATGCGGAAATCGAAAACAATTCCCCGTCCGCAAAAGTATTATACTGTGTCCAAAAGTCTTTTTTGGGAAACGAGTGGCCTCGGTCGCCTTCGATATAGCCAATGCCGTTGTCAAAGTCATAAGTGTGTCCGTTGATTGCGACCTTGCCTGATACCTTATGCCCCATGCTTGTGACTTTGTGCTTGCATTCCATAAAAGGCAAAAACTTGAACGGCCCCATTGCATCGTACCGTAAAGGTGTCGGTTCATCGAATTCCAATATGCTGGAGTTATCTTTTGTTATGATTTGGACAAAAGATTTGTTGTCGCAACTCCCGAAAATAAACGCGATGCTTTCGGTTCTATTCGAACATTTTATATATGTGCCTTCAAAATAACCCATAAGTGATTATAACGCGAAAACAAGGTAATAAATCAATAAGTTGGAAACGATATGGAAAAATAATTTGTCGAAATTTGACCGTTTAGGCGGTGACGTAACAAGTGATACTTGTATAATTGGTGGCGGGATTGCAGGGCTTTGGGCTGCATACAAATTGGTCAAGGCTGGGCAAAAAGTATGCGTATTGGAGGCCGCACGTGTTGCAAGTGGGGTCACCGCAGGTTCAAGTGCAATTTTAACCTATGCGCAAGATATTATTTACACAAATTTAATCAAAAAACATAATGTCGAGACCGCGCGCAAGTATTACGAAGATTCAAAAGATGCAATTATTGAAATCAAAGAAATTGTTGAAAAAGAAAAATTCAAATGCGATTTTGAAGCGACCAATTTTGTGTTATTTTCAAACAAACTCAAGGGCGCACGCCAATTAAGGAAAGAAGAAAAGGCATATCGAGACATGGGTTATCCGATTTTGTATGCCGATGTTAAAGTCGAACTTCCTTATAAAGTGAAAAAAGTGCTTAAATTTGACGATGCTTATCAATTCGACCCATTAAAGTTGTGCGGAGAGTTAGCGAGTTACATTACAAAAAACGGTGGCCAAATTTTTGAAAACACCATTGTTAAAAATGCACCCAAAGACAACAAGTTGATTGTTGAAACCGATAAAAAGCACACAGTCACGGCGAAAAACTTTATTGTTGCGACGCGCTTCCCTTTCATTGTTTTTCCTGGGTTTTACTTTTTGAAAATGTACCAAAGTCAAAACTATTCGATTGCATTCAAACCCAAAAGAAACGAAAACATTTGTGAAAATACCACTTTTGAAAGCGTTGATGAAAAGGGCTTTGAATACCGCCGTGTAGGCGAAAACATTTTGTGCGACGGAGTTCGGGTGCGAACGGGCCAAAAGCCTTACAAAAGTAAATACAGGGTTTTGGAAAAACACTTGCACAGACATTTCGGAGAATACAAAGAAATCACCCGCTTTTGCGCCCAAGATTGCATAACCATGGACCATTTGCCCTATGCGGGATTGTATTCGGGCGGTGCCGAAAACGTCTTTGTTATATCGGGTTTCAACAAATGGGGCATGACGAATTCATATATAACCTCGGGCGTTGTGGTTGATATGGTCCTTGGCAAACTTGCGCCCAAGGCCAAATTCAAAGACAACATATACACCCCGCAACGTAACGACCTGTTCGCAGGGATTATAGAAACAATTCCGCATATCGGTGTGGTCGTGGCATCGTTTTGGAACAGGCTTTTTCGGCGCGGACCTGTTTGTAGCCACATGGGGTGTAAACTTAAGTGGAATAAGGATGAACAAACATGGGATTGCCCATGTCATGGGTCACGTTTTGACGCGAAGGGCCAAATCATCAACAACCCCGCCGCGAATCCCGCGGAAGTAATAAAGTAATGGCGGAGGCCGAGGGATTCGAACCCCCGTGTCCTTTCGAACAACTTGTTTTCAAGACAAGCGCAGTACGACCGCTTTGCTAGGCCTCCAAGATTATCATAATATCACAGTTGCTTTACAAGTGCAAGTGTTGTATAATGCGTTGCAAGGAAGGGTGTCAGAGTGGTCGAATGTGCCACCTTGGAAAGGTGGTATACCGCAAGGTATCGCAGGTTCAAATCCTGTCCCTTCTGCCAATTTTGGGGTGTCGCCAAGATGTGTAATGTTTCTCGCTTCGACTCGAAACATTGCCGCTTGGGACACCCTGCACTTCGTTGGGGTGTCGCCAAGCGGTAAGGCACATGGCTCTGACCCATGTATCCAAGGTTCAAATCCTTGCACCCCAGCCAAAATAACCTAATTAAAACCTATTTACGCATTGATAATTGCGGTGAATTTGTCGGGGTCCAATGATGCCCCACCAACAAGTACGCCGTCGACGCCTTTTGCCGTAAGAATTTCGGTTGCATTTTTATCATTGACCGAGCCACCATACAAGACAGGTGTGTCCTTTCCGACGATTGATTTGATGTAAGTGTGAACTTCAATAATTTGGGCCGTGGTTGCGGTTTTACCTGTGCCGATTGCCCAAACGGGTTCATATGCGACCACGATACCACTGTCTTTTTTGAATGATGCAAGTTGTTTTTTAAGTACGCTTTCCGTCTTTTTGCCTTCCATTTCGGTCAAAGTTTCGCCAACGCACAAAATTGGAAGCAATTTGTTTTCAAGCGCAGTATCCACTTTTTGTGTTACAAGTTCGACAGTTTCGCCAAAGATTTCACGACATTCGCTGTGCCCCAACAATACCCAACGTACACCGATTTCGTCAAGCATGTTCGCGGATATCTCGCCTGTTCGGTTTGTGCCTCCGGCGGCAGGATAAAAGTTTTGCGCTCCGACCTCGAAACCACCCTCGTCGGCATATTCGCGCGCGATTGCAAGGTTTGTAAATGGCGGGCAAAAGACGACTTCACGGTCAGACTTTAGATTTTTTTCCGCGAACGCCTTGAAGAAGTTGTGTGTCTCCTCCCTTGTTTTGTTCATTTTCCAGTTGGCTACTATTAATTTTTTCATTTTGGTTCTCCTTTTTCATTTTTTTGAAATGCATTATGCAATAAAATGCGGGTACAACAAGCAACGACATAAGCATAGCATATGTCATGCCCCCGATGCTAACGATTGCAAGTGGTTGCATCATTGCACCGCTTGAGCCTTTGCCAAGACCAAGTGCAAGCGGAATCAACGCGATGATTGTTGTAAGCGCCGTCATGATAATAGGTCGGGCGCGCACGGTTGCACCTGCGATGACGGCATCGCTAATTTTAAGTCCGTCACTGCGGGCTTGGTTTATATAATCGATAAGGACTATACCGTTGTTGACAATGACGCCCATAAGCATTATTAAGCCGACCATCGCGGGAATTGACATCGGCATGCCCGCCATTGCAAGTAACGCAAAGCCACCTGTGAAAGCAAGCGGAATAGTCGTGAGTACAATCAGTGGCATTTTGAACGAAGCGAACATTGCCACCATAATCAAGTAAATCAAAATCAAACCAATTATTAATGCGGCGCCCATTTGCGTAAATGTTTCGGCAAATTGAGATGAGAAGCCGTCGCTTACTTGGGTTATGCCTTTAAGTTCGGTGTTTTTGTGTGTATTGAAAAGTTCGTTGACTTTTGCATCGACGCGCGATTGGACTTTTGAAACTGTGTGACCTTGTGCGATTGTGATGTCGATACTGCCCATGATTCTTTTGTTTGTTTTTTGGATAAGGTATGGGCTGTATGAATTCGTAATTCTTAATATCCCCGCGTCGTTCATTGCTTTTAATTCGTTATAGATAAGTTCAAGCGCGTCGCCAAGGCGTTCTTGGGCAATTTCGGATTGGGTCTTGCCCACGTCGGACACGGTTGGCTCGGGATTCGCAGGTGCTGCCAAAGTTACCACCACATTATCCGCCGCCATCATTGTCATTGATGCGGATGTCGAAACGCTTGATACAAAGTGGGCTTCCGAATCAAAGTCTTGGTCGTCTTTTGGGAACAAATGCTTTGCGTCGCTTGAAAGAAAGCCAACGACGGTGGTATATGCTTTTTCCGTGGCCTCGGCCGTTGTTAATTTGCGGTTATTCGTCAAAACGATGTTGACGTCCAAATTTGTTTGGCCCGCCGAGAACAATGCCGACATGCCCGAGCCCGTGCTGTACGAAACAGCGATGTTTTTGATGTTGCCGCTTCCAAGCGAGGTTTTAAGTTCGTTATAAATTTCCGTGGACAAACCGTTTGCTTTTTGAGATATGCCATGTTCGTTAAGCGTGCTTCCCGATTCCTTGTACGCACGATTCAACCCGATTGTCATTGAAAATTCTCCGCTGTCCATGGCGGGCATCAACACAAATCCGTTGCCAAAGAACACCAGAAGCGTGCTTGCCGCGAACAAAAGCGTCGCAACACATATCGTGGCCCATTTCCATTTGATGCAAAATTTCAAGGTCTTGTCATATGCGCGTGTGACCCAATTTTTGGGCTTTGAAAATGCTTTGGTGATTTTGGCGTCGACCTTTGCTATAAAGTTGGTGGTTGCAACAAGCGGTTTAAATTTATGTTGTGGTTTTTCGCCCAAACGGAATGTCGTAATAATTGACGGCAGGAACATGATTGATACAAGCAAACTTGCGCCAAGTGCCAAAATGATGACCCAAACCAAGTCCATAAAGATTTCCATAATAAGACCTTGGACGAAAAACATCGGGAAGAACACACAAATCGTTGTTAATGTTGACGCAAATGCCGCCATTAAAATTTGCGATGCACCTTTGATTGCGGCCTCTTTGATTGGAAGACCTTTACTTCGTAACCTGAAGATATTTTCCAAAATTATGATTGCGTTGTCGACAAGCATGCCGATGACAAGTGCAAGGGCGCTCATGGATATCACGTTTAAACCTATGCCCATAAAGTACATTGCAATAAAAGTACAAACAATCGAGAACGGAATCGAAATTGCGACGGCAAGGGTCATTTTCCAACTGCGCAAGAACAGGAACAAAATTATGATGGCAAACAAAGCACCCATCAAAAGATTATTCAAGACCGACCCGATGCTTTCGTTTATGGTTTCGGCTTGGTCAAGCGTCACGTCATAATCAAAATAGTTTGTTGCGTCAAGGGCCATCGAGTCACGCTTGATATTGTTAAGAATCGAAATTATGTTGGCGACAGTTTCGGTGGTCACGGCATCCGAGGCTTTTTGGAGTCGGAAACTGAACGCGTTTTTGTTGTTCAGTTTTGTGAATTGGTTGCCTTCGGGGTCTTCAAGCGACGACGAAATCATTGCTACACCGCCCGCTTTTGCAAGTTCCGACGCAAGGTTGGCATAAAAACTTTGGACTTTATATTGATTGACTGGGTTCGTCAAATCAAGGTCAGCCAAATAG
>JAIRQZ010000035.1 GCA_031256235.1 Christensenellaceae bacterium
CATTTCTTTTAAAACCCGACTCGGTTTTGCACTGCACAAAAAGAACAAAGTTAACAATACAAAACAAAAAGATAACCCGACGAATAACCCAATGGCTCGTCGGGCCTTTTTGCGGTGCGAAAATACTTTGCCAAATCGCGCAACCTGTGTTATACTGCAAACGTGAGAAATAAGTTTGCTTTCGTCGCTGGCGTTATCGGACTCGTCGTCTTCGTGGCGGCAGGGGTCTTCGTCATATGTCTATACACAATTCCAAAGTTCACGCCCATGGGCATGAACGGGGTATACGTCCGCAACAATTATACCACCTACGTGGGCGACGAACTCGAATCAATGTTTGCCCAACGCGACATGATGATTGAAAGTTCCAAGGCCGAAATAATCATCCGCATGCGCAAGGTCGGGTTCGAGGACAAGGGCCGTATCCAAGTCTTCGAGGACGCCAACGGCATATCATTCAATTCATTGTCCCGCACGCAAATTGACTTCATGGAGGAACTCGCCGACAACGGCAACCCCTTTACCAAAATTGTAATCCGCGAGCCCAAAGGCGCCATGACCCGAACCGCCCGCATCTACATCAACTTGGGACTTCGGCACCAAGACACCCCAGGCCAGGACCTAATCCCATACAACTTCATCCTTAACACAGGCGCAAGCCCCGTCAAGTTCGAATACGACCCAAGCGTCGCCAACATGCGCATCAATCGCCTGACGGTCCACGGCACAGGCAATGTCGAATTGCCGTCGTCAAACGAAGCCTTCTCGCTAATCGTCGGCGAATTAAATGTCGACTCGTCAAACTCATCAATCAACTGCCCGTCGCCAATCACAGGCGCGGTAGCAATAAGTGGTACCTCGCGCAATGTAACATTGGACGCCACAGGCCCCGTAACCGTAAGCGGGGTAAGCCACAGGGTCACTCTTGGCACCGTATCGGGTAACGTCGACTTCGATGCAATGACCTCAAGTTCACTTACAATCGGCAAGGCCTGCTATGGTAATTTGACGGTTAACATGCCCACTTCGCAAATAAGTCTGAACGTCCGCGAAGTTGTGCACCTTGATGTCAACGCAAAGGGCGGAAGCGTTTCTGCGGGCAAGGTCAGTGGCAACTCTGTCATACTTATGGACAACGGTACGGTCAATCTCGGAACTCGCGGTACTGACTCGGGCGTCTTCGGCGACGTCGATATCAACAAGCGCACAGGCTCTGTCTCTATAGCCTACGCAAATTCCCCAACGGCGATAGGCACATGCAAGATTCGTACTCTTGACGGTAATATCAACGTCTATGGTGTGCGCAACGCCGTCGACATCTATGTTCCGTCATCTGTCGCCAACGCAAACGTCTCGGTTGCCTTCGCGGCGTTCATGTGGAACTCAAGCGCGACAAGTCGAATCATAATCGAAGGCTCTCGCAAACCCAACACTGGCAACATCGAAGTTAAATTGCTGGGTTTATTCCCCGCAAGTTTCCACTTCCGTGGCGCAAGCGAAATAGTCGACAACATCACCCACAGGACCACCGAACTGGGCAACTGTTTAAACCATGACCACAAGGCCGCGGACAACCCGAACGGCACATTGGAAGATTGGCAAACCAACGCGGGCTGCAACTCCTTCATTGAAAAGGTGGGTATCGGCGGGGCAGTGCTTAACGTCAAGACACAAGGCCGTATAAGCCTCGAATCCGGGTCTTATTGATTGACAGTATAAATATAAAATGCGATAATTAAACAGACTACAATAAGGGAGAACTAATGAAGAGGAGACTGCTTGTAATCTCTACAATTACGTTCCTTGCCGCGGCTGTCGTGGCAAGTCTTTTTCTTTTCACCCGTTCCGAGGGCGAACCCTATTCCAAATCATATCTTGCCTTAAGCCAACAACAGGTAAGCATCAAAATGGACGTCGAGTCCATGCTTGTGTCGGGCAGGTCATATGAAACCGACGTAATCGTCACCGCCAAAAATATGCCAAGCGGCGCCGCCCGCAACGTCTATGTCGAAAGCGAAAATTTGAACGTAGCCTCGGCACGCGTCATTAACACAAGCGGTTCAAAATCCACGGTTCGTATTACCGCGACCAACGGTGGCAAGACCCGAATCCGTGTCATGAGCGCGGGCGGCGGTATAGTGGAATACATCGACGTCAATACCCTTGTCCCCGCCAAGGAAATGGACCTGAAAATTGACGCGCGTTTCGGCGTCATGAAACCCGTAACTGAAGAGCCCGCCAAACTTACCTTCGACACCAACCAATTCGACTTCTTTGCAACCGCCCGCGACAGCGCGGCCTATGCGGGATACAACTATACCGCCAACTATTACGACATTGTTTATTCAATCAAGGATAAGACGCTTCAAGGTTTCCGTATCGAGGGGCAATCCCTTTTTGTGGATTACAACGCCGCGCCAGTACGTAAACTTGTCATCGAGGCCAAACTGAAAGACAGCCCCTCAAAGACTTTGGATTTCCCGGTTTATGTTTTCGAGCCCTTTTCAGATGTGACGCTTAATTATTATGACGAGGCCGTTGTGGGCACCAACAAATGGCAAGCCGACACCACGGGCCGTGCCAATCTTGTTTTGAACGAACACGCCCCAGCGGCGCCCAGGAATTATATCAACTATCTTGATTACAAACTTGGAGTAACCAACCTGTACACCCAACAGGACTATGGCATGGGCACAAACTATGGATTCTTCATTGCCAACAACTATCGCCGATATGTCTTGGCCGATTTCAAAAATATGTCCGACCCAGCCGCAGCCCACTTCCGTCTTATCGCTAACGGCATCACCGAGGTCAACAAATCCGACCCATACGTCGAAGTCGTGGCTTTCCCTATGATAAGGGTCGACAACGCTACGGGCGAGCCCACCTCAAGTTTCGTTAACAGCCGTTTGCTTCGTTTTGACGGCGACAATCAAAAGCATGTCCAAAAGGTAAGGCGCATAAACATCGAAGTCCGCAATGTCTTCAAGGACGGCAACCCTTTGCTTGTAGACGGTGTTTCGGGTCGAGGTTTGAACTTGTTGTATACCGCGGACGAGGGTCGGGATTACCAGCAACGTGCATTTAAACTCAAGTTCGCAACCGAGAAGGAAATAATCGTTTCCAACACCCGCACTTCCGCAACCAACGCAAACATATATTTTGAACTTGCCGGTAAGGGCATACCATTGCCTACCGAATTGGCAACCAAACCGATTACCGACTTTTTCGTGATTCGTTACCAAGAGAGAGACAAGGGTTGGAACCCCAAACCCGCAAGTTCCGAGGAGCCAAGCCAAAGGAATAAATGGACGCCAGGTGTCTTTTATCCTGGTGGCGTAGGCGGTGTGAACGCGGGCACAGGTATCCGATACGACTCGGACTTTTCCATTATGTTGCGTGAAAGCGAACGCGACGCTCAAGGCAATGTTATCAACCCTTGGGGCGAACAACTTCTTGGCCTTCCTGCGAATTCTGTAGAACTTAAGGTCTGCAGTGTTGACCAACGCAACTGGCCAATTACGGCGGGCAAGTTCGACCTTGGGAACATAAGTCTTAACTTTTTCCGAACGCTTACAACAACCGACGGCAAACTTGATTTAGAAACCAAAAATGCAAATGGCGAGACTACAAATGTGTTGTATCCAGTCATAGAGGGCGAAGTCGAAAACGGAAAGTATAATTTTTCTGTCCACGCCGACGGTTATGGCGGTACAGAAATAATAAGGGACCCAAAGACCAATGCGGAAATATCCAGGAACATATTAAAAGCCAACCTTACCCGTCGCGAACGCCAAACTGGATTTGAATTCAAATTTGACAATGCTGCGCACAAAGATTTGTTTATTATAAGTGCTCCCATTATTGAAAACGACCCAAATTATCCCGCTGGGCCCGATAACCCTGGAATTTTGAATTATACAATAATGATAAATCCAGCCCGACAAGACGAGGTCAATCCAAGGCTTGACTATACCCTTAAACTTTATCATGTAAGCGGTGTTTACATCGAACTGCGCATATCTCCCGTCACAATGATATTGAACATCAAAGGCGACAGCGACCGCATGGATTTGGAAAATGTGGGCGACGGCCTTGTCTATGCTCACTCGGCGACGGAATGGATTGATGAAAATAACATGATAATAAAGGGTGCGGTCCGCATTAACGGCGACTATACCTTCACGATTGGCGAAAGGTCCGACATTTGGGTAACATTGGTCTTGCCAGCAGGAATACAAGACGGTATCAGCATATCGGGCGGTCGCTCGTTTATTCCAAGACGCGAGGGTACCTATACAGTATTAATGACTTTCCATGCATTTAATGACGCGGCCTTGGGCTCTGCATTCCGTGAAAATAATTTACCGACAGGGAACTTGAAGCAATTCGAGGTTACTCTTGTCGTCGTCAACCCGCTTGTAGGTGTAAAATTCCTTAACAAACAAGGTGCAAGTTACAACTATATAACCCTTTATACGCCCGACAGCGTTTACTCGTCCGCGGAAGAGCCTTGGAATCCTGTAACTACTGCTGAGGTCGTTGTCGAGTTTGTCTATTACGATAATACAAACGCCGTCAAGCCAAGTGTCCCGTCCGATACAGCGCCTTTGTCCGTGGATGTCAAACCGCAGGAGACCAACGCTATCCGTGTCGAGCCTTTCAACGATTCGACCGACGAAAAGTTAACGGTCAAAGGCACCGACAGCATCCACACTCGGAACTATACACTCCGTGGCCTTTCCGAAACCAACAAAGACCTTGAGGGTGGCTATTCCGTGGTCCAGTTTATCATGGAGCAAAAGATTACTTGCCCAGATTTAGCAACTATAGGCATACCGTCTCCGTTCGACGGTGGGGTAATGGAACTTCGAATCAAAGTCGAACGCGCCCAAAAGGTCACGGGCATATCTTTGGCTGGGTTGGAAAATACAAACTCGGTATCCAACAAGCCCGACATACTTGAGGTCGAATGCGTGAACGCAACAAGCAATGGCCGTTATTCTTTGAACCCTGTTGCAAAGCCAAAAGAGGAGTTTGACGAAAACGGAAATCTTAAAACCAAGCCTGCCTTGGACCCACGTCTTGGTTATGGTATCGAAGTTTTTGACAAAGACGGCAACACGTTGATTACCGATTACAGGTGGAAAGAGAACGCAACCAAGACCTTAAGTTATCCTGCGGGCAAGACCACTTGGCCCATCGAAATTCGCATAGGCACTCCGCTTAACGGCAGAAATGCTAATGGCAGCCCCATAACTGGGTCACTTTCCGATTACTTAAGCGACAAAATCAAAGAGAACGGTGGAAGCGCTTTGCTTGTCTCGGTCGACGAAAACGGAGTTATCCAAACAGGAAACTTGGCAACAATGTCCGAAGAGATTACCATATCCGTCATTGTCTTCGCGCTTGACTGCATCCAAAACGGGGTAGTTGTCAAAGACGCAAACGAGGAAAAGAAGCAAACCCGCACATTCCGCAACATTACGGTAGACATTTTCGACAGCACAACGACAAAGAAGATTTTGAACCTTGAAGAATTTTTGGGATACTTTTACAACTATAACAAAACGACGGATATATACGAGGGTAAAGATTTCACAGGTGCAATCCAAGTGTACTATCGACTTGCCGCCGACATAAACTTGTTGGATTCCAACAAAAGGCCGTTGAAAGTGACGCCAATCAAAAACTTTAACGGAACATTGTCGGGAACCACGTATTACAGTATCGGCGCTTTTGATACCCAAGGCACGGCCTTGACGGGCGAGCAACGTCAAATCCGACACTTGAACATATTGCGTCCCGCGACCATTGGAAACAACTATTATTACGGAATGTTCGCGAACTTAATCGGCAAAGTCGAGGGCGTGGGTTTTGGTGATGTCATAATCGGCGACATACAAAGCGGTAACGCAATAACTACGCCGGCAAACAATGCAGTCGTAAACATGGGTGTGGTCGCGGGCGTGGTGGAAGAGGATGCCCTTGTAGGCGATGTTTCAATAAACCTTATAAGCGGTAAGTACAATGTCAACAGGACATCGACATTTAACTTTGGTGGTGTCGCAGGTACCAACAAAGGTACGGTACTTGAACGCGACCGTATCTCGGTTCTTGGCAACATGGTCATTAATTGTTCTTCAAGCGATGCGGATGCTTCGAATGTCAATGTTGGCGGTCTTGTCGGATATAACATGGGCGAGATAATGAACAATACTGACGGTGGGGCGATGGAAGTCTTTGAAGGCGACGGCGACATCGCAATCACAAGCGAACTTAACCTGGCCATCGTTGGTAATATTACCGACGACTTTAACGCGGAAACGAAGGACCACAACATGGGCGGCTTGGTTGGCAGGAACGAAGGCACTGTCGACAATGTTTCGTGCAACGGCATACTTTATAATTCGTTCCGCGGTAATACGGGCGGTCTTGTCGGTTTGAACCAATACAAAACTGTTGTGGCGCCCGAAGAGCCACCCGTAGCAATCATTATGAATTGCTATACTAACAGTATTATCAACGCTCGTGGTGCAATCGGTGGCCTTGTTGGTTTGAACAAAGCCTTGCTTAACGATGGTTACTATGACTTTTTCAGCAACAAGAAAATCAAAGACAAAATGGACAGTTTGAACATTGCCTCGGGCAACATTTTGCCCAAATATTACGCGGGCATTGTTGCAATGGAAAATGCCAAGAACAACTCGGTTGATTTAAGGGCAACAGCAACAACCCCCGACCCATATGGGAACTGGAATACGTCTTATCCGACCATAATTGGCGGTGTTGCCGGCGTGACCTGGGGCAAAATTGACACCTGTTTCGCGTTGTCGGCGTTCATTGAATTCGACGGCAAGAACACCGTGCACTCGGCGACAAGCACAATCGTCGATCTTGAGTACAAAGGCGACATATACATAGACAAGGCCTTCAATGCCATAGTCGGCGGTATGGTAGGGTACCAGGCAGGCTCGAATCCCGATGGCATTTTTCAAACTTTCTCGCAATTAATCGTAAGTACCTCGGAAGAGATTACATATCATACTACCAAGTACCAACAGCAACTTTTGTTCGGTGAGATGGGACACCCCGATACCAAATACTATGGCAAGGCTCCATTATACGCGCCAGAAACCCCAATCGGGGCGACCGCAAACAGCGTACTTATCGGTGGTACTATCGGCTATCTTAATGTGTACAGCGCTTGGGATAATTTGTCCAAGGAAGTGTTGTTCGCGTCGTCTTATTTTACAATGCTTATCATGAGCCCAAATATGCCAACGTGGAGTGACCAAGCGGGCGACTTTGTTCAGCCAGGCCCTGGCGAAGTCGGTACATATTTCTTGCCCGCTGCGGCGACTTACGGATTCTTTGCGCCTGTCCCTGGGAATGGGGATGCCGCAAACATGGGGTACAGAGATAAAATCCCATACTCAAGTATTCTTTTGTCGTCGCGCGGTAACCTGGAGGCCTATAAATCCTTCCCGTTCTTCCGTAGCATAACAAAGCCACAAAAAATCAACTTCCTGTTCCGCGAATATGACGACATTCCCGCCGACAGGTACGGTTACAAAATAAAGGGCTATAACACAATCTATCGTGGCGAGGAAAACAACCAAGGCGGCGCAAACTTTGTTGTCCCCGCACGCGAAAATAATCTTGAAGCCAACCGTTCGTACATGAACTCTGGTGAATATTTGGGCTTTCCGATTTATGGTTTTGACAAAAGTCTGTTTTATGGTTATGACAAAAACTATATGCCAAGCGCGGCCCTGTTTTACACGCAAGGTACGCTTCGGCCCAATGGTGGCCTTGACCAGGCCAACAGGTACTTCCTTGAAGACATCTTCCAAGAAAATCATGTAGTAACCGAACAAGCAGGGTTGGGTGCCGTGAATATCGAGCACACCTATAAGGTCGTAAGTGTCATCCCGAACGATGCAAGCGGACGCGTAGCATACGAACTTTCGGGCGCGTCAGGCGTAGCCAACATTGGCACGGCCATGAGGGTCGACCCCAAAACGCGAAAGCGTTACCAGGCGCATTATATCCAAGTCCTTGGCGAGGGTAGTTTCACCCTTATCGCGCGTTCCACCCGTTCGGTAAAAGAAGTCGATACTGCGGTCGGCCACGTCCGCTTTGATGTCGTTCGCGGCATCACAACCCAAAGCGTAACATCCACCAAAGGCGGGTTCTCGCGACAAACGCTTACCTCGAATTACAATAACGTCCAAGATTTTGCCGTAAGGAAAAGTGACAAGTTCACTGTCAACCCCTTTATCGACGGCAGGCACACGATGGATTCTTACGATGCTCTTCAAGATGATAAACACAAACTTTCTAACGACCTTTTGACATGGTCCATTATGGAAACAAGGGGCGAAAAGTACGAAAGCATGGCGCTTTTGCCCGTCGACAGTGGAAGTTTCTCGGGACAAAACGGTCGCGAATCCGAATATAAAACCTTTTGTAATTGTCCTGACGGCGGAGAGCCCGAACATGACATGACGTGCCATTCTGGATTGGAATATATCGAATACACATTCACCCCGTTCATCAAGGTCGAAAGGGAAGTTTATTTTGATTTCTATACTGATGTTACGGAGTCTTTCTTGGACCAAAATGCGGATAAAATGATTATATACGAGGGCATCTTCATGTACGAAGAACCCGAAATGAAACGTTTGAAGTATACTTACGAGGCCAAGCCGTTGGAAATCACGGTGCGGGCGTATTTTTACGGTGGCGTGACAAACTTAAGACTTGAACAAAGCAAGGTCTCAATCGATTCAACCGCATCGGCGGTCTTTGCGGGCACGCTTGAAACCGACGAAAGTTACGATGACGACAAGGTTGCCGATTTGTTGGACTTCCATTATAAACCCGAGGGTAACAGCGCCTTGGATTATCTTCTTTTCAAAAAGGGCGCGGCGGCCAAACCTGCAGTCATTGGCTATGACAGCATGAACAACGAAAAGTATCAATGGCAAGACGACTCTGTTCGAGTTGATTTAGGAACAGGCGTCTTGAGCGAACTCAGTTTCAAACTTCGGTTCAACCAAGTCACGACGGGTGAAAAGGCAAGGGAGGCAAAGGCCAAAGGCTTTAAAATATATGATTACGAAGTTGACTTGAATATCAAGGCGGGTGGCTATAAATACTTGGTTGGCGCTGCGGGCGTACCTATTGGGGTAACACCACCTACGGCTGGGAATATAGGCCAACTTACTATCAAAGAGGCCGCTATCCAACATTATTTGCAAGACAGCCACGGTGACCCGTATCCGTGGAGGCCTTACAACTATGACCCAATCAAAGACAAAGACAAGGTCTATACGGTCTTTGATTATTTCGCCGAGCAAGGAGTTTATTGCAGCCGAACGGAACTTAAAATTACAACTGGCGTGGAAATTTTGGAACAGGAAGTCCAAACCGTAAACTTTCAACACTTCTCTAAAACCTCGATCCTTGAATCCAGTGCTACATCCACAACAATCGGCGTGGACACCGAGCAATACCAAAACTTTAACATTTATGCCGACAGTAAAGAGGGTGGCCTTTTACGTGTCGAAGTTGGTCCAACGGCGGCAAGCATAGTAGAATTTGTAGGTTTTGAAGTCGAATCAAGCGTTCCTGGATACACTGTTAATTTCCGCCAACTGTTGTATCAACCAAATAAAAATACTGAAAAGAAAAATGTGTATACAACCTATGATGGCTCTACCAGCCTTTGGCCAGTTTCTCGCCAAACAGGAGATAGGCAGTTCGAATGGGACGGAAACTTTTATTTTGAAACCAAGTTGACAAAAACAGACCCCAAGGCGCCAGAGGTTAACGACATTAAATTCAATATCTACATTACTATGCAAGTTGTAAACTTGGATAGGGTGACAGGTAAAAGACTTGGCACAAAAACAATATCAAGCAAGAGGGCAAAAAACACATACCAAGACGACCGTTATATAATCGCGCCTTTGACATTGACCGTGGTCGAACGTAAAGGCCTTGATTACGACTATTACGGCTCGGACGAAGGGGTTCAGGCGGTTGCCACAACGCATGAATTCAAAACAATCATCCTTGGCGAAGATACAAGAATTGTTTCCGTACCCAAACTGTCAATTACAGGTGCGGGAAGAAGTGAAAATTTCATATTCAACATTGATGGTGGTAAATACATAAATACTTGGATGACCCCGATAGGGCTTGAAGACGAAGGTTATGTGCCGTTTTCTTATATCGGCAACAGCGGTGACCACTCCGATTCAAATATCAAGGCTGCAGAGTACCCCAAAACCGCAGACGGCAGCGTTGAATACCTGAATACGAATTGGAAGTTGGAAATTCCGAATGACTTGCCCATGAACTATTACGAAGCCTTTGCTGGAGCGACCCTTAAGGTCAGTTTGCTTGTTCAAACCGTGGAGTTTAATGTTGTAAAAGAGGAACCGGTTGACCTTTATATTACTATGGCTTGGTTCAAGGTCGAGGGCTTTACTGTACAAGGCGTATATGGGAACGAGATTAAGTTAAGCAACCGAAGCGCCCAAAAACTTGACTTGGAAATTTTATGTGATGCAAGGACGGGTGGCCGTGGCGTTGCTACGTTGCCTGGTGTAGATGAACAACTCCAGCCAAGAATTGACAGAGAAATTGATTTCCTGCGACAACAACTTAACGGGGCAAACGGTGCCGCGGACAATGATGTTCAACAAAACTTGACATGGACGGGTATCACCCCGACCGGTGAAAACTTTAGGATGAACGGTGGCATACCCGACGACACATATGTAAAAGCAAGCAACTATACTGACCTCACGGAATATTATCCAAGCCCGAACAAGGACAACAGTACGAAAAATGTCCTTACCCAACCGCGAAACTTGAACTTTATAATGACGCGAACACCTCGAGACGGTGGTTACTATAAATCCATACGGTCGGTAACTGGAGTCGAGGGCACAAGCGTCCTTAAAATCGAAATGGCTTACAGTATCGTTCCCGAAGACGGCAAACAGTTTAATAACGAGCCCATAAAAAAAGGTTCGGTTATTTTGGGTAACCAATTTGGTAGCAAAAAATATGCCGCCGTCACAAGTTATGATGTAAAAACAAACATACGAAGCAGCGAAATTGAACCTATTCGCGTCTATAAGGACGCCAACAATCCGCCCAAACTTGGCGGCGCGCCTGGCGAGACACAGAAAGGCGATGCAAACTGGGTGCCAATCACTCGCATCATGGAAAACGGTGGCTTTGAACCTGGCCAATATTACATTATTATGGATGATATAGACTTGCCAAGAGGCTGGGTGCCTTTTGAATTCAATGCGGCAATGCTTGACGGCAACAACAAAAGAATCACATTGCGCAATGATTTCAATTTGGATAGCGACCCTGACTCCAAGGATTCTTCCAGGCCGACAGACATCGGTATCTTCTCGACTATCAAAGCCGATTGTATTATAAAAAATCTGAACATCGTTTTGCCAAGCGACACGCCTTTTGAAATCAACTTAAGGGAATATACCGACTCGGCAACCTTGAACATCGGAGCCTTGGCGGGCAAAAATGCTGGTATTGTGACCAATGTTTCGGTACTTACCGATTGGCACTTCAAGCGAGAGGGCGAACATTTTGTCCCGAATCTTGACTTAAGTTCGCCACCGACTAATAAAATAAAATCTCGCACCCCCAATGACTACATACCAGCGATAAGTTACGGAAGAATGGCTGTGCTTGTTGATAATCCTGCACTTACTTTGAACATCGGCGGCCTTGTCGGTATTAACGAGCCCACCGGTATAATTTCCAACTCGCGTGTTATTGCTGATGTTTGCGTTACCAACCTGCATCGAAACAGTGACGCCGAAGGCATGGTACCCGAAAATGTCAAAATGGTGGTTATTGCGGGCTTTGTCGGAATAAACCAAGGCACAATCCTGTCAAGTTACTTTGCCAATGGTAGCATCATAAATAACTGCCGAAATGTCGGCGGGAAGGACAACAACGCCAACGGCTTTGGAAGTTACACGGCGGGCTTTGTCGGAATAAACGCTATGAAGGCCCTTATAAGGGGTTGTTACATGAACGGCAACACCTACAAAGACTTTGCAGGTAGCATGAATAATTATTGGGGCGAGATATCATCGCTTTATGGCAACACCGCAGGCTTTGTATACGTAAATGGTCAAGGCGGGAATTCTATAATCGAGGACTGTTACTTAAGCATGCTTTCCCGTGTCGGCGCACGACGTGCAGGGTTTGTGTTTGACAACATGGGAAGTGGCGTCATACGAAACTGTCTTACGGAAAATTTCTTGGGAAGTTACAGGGAGGGGGCTGCTGACTCTAACCCCTCTATCCCAGGTTGGGATGAATTTTATGCCATAGTTCCTGGTATGAACGGCGGTACTTTTCAAAATAACAAATGTGTTCCTGTGGGTAACCCCACGGAACTCCCGGGCAAATGGGACTTGTTGTCTGCCGGCGCAAAGGCTTCTGGGCAAACTGGCTGGTCGAATTCAGTCTATAACATAGCCTGTTTCGCTGGGTTCAGCATAAGCAACTCTAACCGCGATAACATGTGGAACATGACGTCGGGGTTGCTTGACGGAAAGAACAAAACACAACGACCCCGCCTTGTCGCCGCCAACAATGACACGGTAAGTATAAGAGAGTACAACGGTTACAACAAATATACCAACAGAGATACGTTGATGGACCTCGGAGGCTATGAAGAGGGCTCGGCGAAAAACCCGATTATCATATCGACAGGACTTCAATTTAACACCGCAATGTACGAGTACCATACGAGTGCCAAGTCGAATTTTGACAGGTGGAACAATTCGGCCGACAAGACCAACGATAACAACAAGATTGATTATTCTACAAACGCCAGTGACATGCTCCTACAGATGCGCCTTGTAAACAATATCTCTTTGGCTCAAGATGAACTTGACGATGTTCTTAACACTTATCAAACGATATTCGGGCAACCAGGGTCCAACATCCTGCCCGCAAACAGGGCTGTCCTTGACGGCAACGGTCTTGAAATCCGCGACATAAGCCTTAACGCGGCACCTGGCCTTGACGTAGCCCGTGCGAAAGGTGGCAATATTTTGGAAAGCATTGGATTGTTTTCGAAAATTGAAAATGCGATTATCAAAAACGTGACTTTGTCTTTCTCGAGGCACAGCGCTACGTCCGAATACTCGGTCGGCGCCACAACTTCGGTTTTCACGGGCGGTCTTGCAGGCCAAGCAATCAACAGCAAAATCATCGACGTCGAAATAACTTCAAAGACCGCATCTGGTACTGGTTGGCTTGCGCATATCTTGGGCGGTAACGTAACGGGCGGCCTTGTCGGCTATGCCCGCGACACCGAATTTGAAAGCGTCCGCGGTAATATTACGGTCCTTTCAAACATCGGCCGTGGCGAACAAGTCCGCACCCCCTCAAAATTCACGGATGGTTTGAATAAATATAGCAACAATACCGATAATTATAACACCTATTTTTCCAACATCCAAGGCAACAAAAAAGACATGAGTGTCGCGGGCGGACTTGTCGGATTTGCCGATGGCACGACCACATTCTTTAACGTAAGCAACAGTTCGGGCGGAAATTTCAGTGTAAGCGGTGAAATAGTCGGAGGTCTTGTCGGCGTCATGACCAATAATACGCTTGCTGAAAACGTTTCGTTGACCTCTTCTACAAGGCTTACGGCAAAATACTATGCGGGTGGTGTGGTCGGAATGAACTTCGGATATATAAACAACGGCTCAAGCGTAAGGCCAGACAAGTTTGGCGCAAGCAACCATTCCGCCAACAATATCTTTGCATTAAACACTACGTTAAACGTCACACCCCAGGCCAGCCAACGCCCCGACGGCTCGGCGGCAAGTGATTACCGAGTAGTTGGTGCAGTAAAGGATGGAAAAATTTCTTATTACGGCATCATTGCTGGAGGCGTCGCAGGCTTCAACAGCGGTGCGATTAACAATGTCAAGGTCCGCCCAACAATCAACAACGTAAATCTTTACGCTGCGGGTGGTGTTGTGGGACGAAACGTCGGCGATGGGCTACGGGACGATCAATGGTTGTTGTCTTCTCAGAACAGACATATATCTTTTGCCCCAGCCCCACACCCCAAACGTGGCGAAATCAAAAACTCAAGCGTCGAAGGCACCGAAAATTCTACCGCGCTTCGTGCTGGCTTCTTCACGGGTGGCCTTGTCGCGGACTATGCAAATCAAGTTGATACACCAAAAAAGTTCGGCATTATTGACGATGACAAGGAATATTCGGAACGGGTCACGTATACTACTATCGCCACCACACCAATTGGCGGCAACATAACCAATGGCGGATGGGCATATTTCGTTGAAAGCGATTTGAATAAGGAGGGCCAAAATACGGACTATGTTAGCGGGGACGTTGGTTACAACTATATTCTGACCACCGCCGAAGAATTTGGTTTTAAAAATCAAATGATTGGCCAAGAGGCCCAGGGGGGTATGTCTGCCGTACCAATGAGAAATCTGTATGCGGTCCAAAAAACATATTACGATATCGAATATCCACTTATTGACCTTCGTGTAAGGGTTATTGAAACAAGGACATACTACTGTTATCGTAACAGTTTGGGCGGAATTATATTAGCGGACTCATCATTACTGCCCAGTGGTGTAACCTTAACATACGGCAATGACCCTAAAGCATCCAATTATTGCGCTGAACTCGGCTCGGTTACTTTCGCGGCCTACATCCTTGGTTACGAATGTGACGAGTTGCATGACGGTACTTATGTGTTCCCGACCACCAGCCATGATATCAATGGAAAACCTGCAGGCAAACCCGTCACCGCCCTTTACAGCAGCATATCAAGTGGCGTAGTTAATGTTGCCTACGGCAACACCGTCACCAACATCGTCGGAAACGACGCGAACACGGTTATCAACAGCCTGTTCTTGCTTGCCAACAACGGTACTACGCAACTTAAGAACGACACCTACATGTTCGGGAATCAGGTCGGTACCGCACCTAACAGAGGCCCAAATAACTTCGTGAACTGTTGGATCGGAAACATGGCAATAATCAGCCAAATGGAAACAAGCACCCACACTGGTGGTGAGCGTGGCTACAATGAGATTGTGACAAAGGATTTTGTCAGCCTATATGACATACTTCATTTGGGTTTAAGGGGAATAAAGTAGTATACTTTCCACATGAAAATTTCGGACACGGTAGCGGGCATCATTTACCGCAACGACGAAACAGGCTATACCGTTATTCGGCTTGAAAATTCGGGCGGGACGGCCGTTGGGTTTTTCCCATTTTTGACCGAAGGCGCCGATTGTGAATTTACGGGCGAATACGTCACGTCCGCCAAATACGGCAAACAATTCAAAGTCGTGGCCCACGAACAAAAGCCCCCGACGACGCCCGACAAAATCAAACAATTCATCGGAAGCGGACTTATCCCTGGCATTGGCCCCGCGACCGCGGGCAAGATTGTCGCGACGTTCGGCGCCGATACCTTGGCGGTCATGGAGCACAGGCCCGAAGAACTTACCGTCGTGAAAGGCATAAATTTGAAAAAAGCCGAAGCCATCGCCGAACGCTTTGCCGAAATCAAAGAGATGCAAAAAAGCGTAAGTTTCCTGCAACGGTTCGACATTTCGCTTAACATGGCGATTCGCATTTTCGGCCATTACAAAGACGACACCATCGCCCAAGTCCAACAAAACCCGTACCAACTTATTGAAAAAATTGACGGCATCGGCTTTTTGACGGCCGACAAGATGGCACGCGAACTTGGTATCTCGTATGCGGGCAAGTTTCGCGTGCGCGCGGGCATTGTTTATGTGTTGAAAACCGCCGCCGAGGCCGAGGGGCACACTTGTATGCCCGACGACAAGTTATTCATGGGAACTATGCGCCTTTTGAAAATCAAGGCCGAAACTTTGCGCCCGATTTTCGACGGGGTGGTGGACGAACTGTGCATCGACAAGTATCTTTCCAAGACCGACCAGATGCTTGCCTTGACAAAATTTTACAAGGCCGAAAAAGGCATCGCCGAGAAACTTAACCTTTTGCAAACCGTAACAAAGCGCACGGAAACCGACGCAGACCTGCTTTCACATTATGAAAAAGTCAACAAAATCCAATTGCACGAGACTCAACGCGACGCAATCAACCTTGCGACCTCGAACGGAGTAACCGTCATCACGGGCGGCCCAGGCACAGGCAAAACAACGATAATACGGGCGATATTATTTATTTGCGAATCTCGACATCAAAAGGTTCAACTGCTTGCCCCGACGGGTCGCGCGGCAAAGCGGCTTGAAGAAACCACAGGCATGCCCGCAAGCACAATCCACCGCGCGCTTGACATTGATTACAAAAACTATCCTGGACCCAATGGCAAAGCCGCGTGGCATTACGACGACCCGAACAATGTCCTGCGCGCCGACGTCGTAATCGTGGACGAGGTTTCAATGTGCGACAGCGTCCTTATGAACCAACTTTTGCAAAAAGTCTTGCCTGGCACTCGCGTCGTCTTGGTGGGTGACATCGACCAACTTGCGTCGGTCGGCGCGGGCAATGTCCTAAGCGACATCATAGGTTCGGGCAAAATTCATGTCATCCGCCTTACCGAAATTTACCGCCAAGACCCCGATTCCAAAATCGTCGAATCCGCGCACGCAATCAACTGCGGTCAAATGCCCGATTTGCGGAACAAATCCAAGGACTTCTTTTTCGTAAAGGCCGAAACCCAATCCGAAATCAAACGCCTTGTGCTTGAACACGTCACAACGCGCCTGCCCAAATACAACCCCTCGCGCGCCCAAGTGTTATGTCCAATGAAGGCGGGCGAGGCAGGCATGACAAGCCTTAACTTGGCATTGCAAGACGCGCTTAACCCAAAATCCGACGACAGGCCCGAGTACATATATGGCGACAATACCTACCGATTGGGTGACCGAGTCATGCAGGTGGCCAACGATTACGCCCGCGAATGGACAAAATGGACCGAGGCTGGGCTTGGGGTCTATAACGGCGACATCGGCGAGATCACCGAAGTTGCCTCTCAAAGCGGTGAAGTTCGCGTACGCTTTGAAGACGGTCGTGAAAGTACATACACTCGGAGCGAACTGTCAAGCCTTGTCCCAAGTTACGCAATCACGGTTCACAAAAGCCAAGGTTGCGAATTTGACGTCGTGGTTATCCCGGTGACAAGCGGGGCATACATGGTGCTTACCCGCAACCTTCTGTATACCGCGGTCACCCGCGCCAAAAGCCTTGTTATGCTTGTGGGCTCGATTGATAACATACAAAAGATGGTTGAAAACACTTATACGAAACAACGTTACACGATGCTTGGGCATTTCTTATGATTCGCAAAAGGTCGCGCAATCGGCTTTGCCTTTGTCGTCGATGACGGTTATGCCATTGGCATTGCATCGCTTTTCCTTATTGAACAGGCACCCCGTCGCATTGCATTGCAAGGGTACGTTTTTAAGGTTGCGCTTGACCTTGCTTTCCGCGACTTGGAATATGTGGCCGTGCTGTTCTGTCAATTCCTCTTTCAACAGGTCGGGGGAGTACGAATCGCAATGGGTCGCTTTGTCCACATTGATGCTTCCCGCCTTGCAACTGCAACCCGTGTTATGCCCGCAATTTTCCTTTTTGCACCTTATTTCCATTTGCCAAGATTATACCCCAAGAGTTAAAATATAATCATGCAAATATATCTTTTAAAGGATGTCGCGGGCAAAGGCAAACGTGGCGAGGTCATCAGCGTCAACGACGGCTATGGCAAAAACTTCCTTGTCAAAAACGGCTATGGTAAGGTCGCCGACAATTCTGTTATGTCGCAGGTAAATTCTAAAAAGCAAAGCATCACTTTCCACAAAGAGCAAGACATCGAAGCCACCAAAAAAATTTGTGCCCGCCTTGAGGGCGTCACGGTCACAATCATCGCAAAAATGGGTGCGAATGGTAAAATGTTCGGTGGGATTACGGGCACGGAAATCGCGGGCGAGTTAAACAAGCAAGGCTTTGAAATCGACAAAAAAGATTTGGTCTTTGACGCAATTCGGGGTATCGGGGAATATAAAATAAAAGTGAAGTTTAATCACGGCTTGACTGCGCAATTCGCTTTGCGCGTGACGGAGGGGAAATGACAACAGAAATTGAAACTAAATTTGAAACCAAAACGAAAGTTGTTGCCGCGGTCGACGTCGATGCGGACGATGTCTTCGCGATTATCCTTGTCCCGCAAAACCTTATTGACGTGGACATTTGCGGATTCAAAACCAACGAGTGGGTCAAGCAATCCGTTTCCGCGTACAAAAGTATTGCCGTCGAAGTAAAGCGCCAGGACGATATCATCGGCATCGTCAAGCAACACGCAGGCGACGGCAATAAAAAGTACTGTGTCGTGGTATACGCCGACACCCCGTTGTTAAAAGCCGAAACCATTGAACAGGCACTTTCATTCACGGCGACCTACAAGCACAAGGCGGTACAACTTCCGCGCGGTTGGGTATTCGAGGTCGATTATATCAAAACCGCCGAACACGTAAAGTCCGTGCACATGCCAAGCCTTGACGAAGACGACTTTCTGATTGCATACAACTATGTGCAAATCGCAACCATAACCACGTACTTCCGTCAACGCATTAATGAAAAGCACATGTCAAACGGAGTTTATATAACCGACCCTTATGCTGTTTATATCGACGCGCAAGTCAAAATCGGGCACGGCACAAAAATCGGCCCCAGCGTAATGCTTCGCGGGGCAACCGAGATTGGCAAAAACTGTACAATGCTTAATGCGGTCGAGATTAAAAAATCCAAAATCGGTGACGGCACGACAATCAAGCACATGACCTATGTGGGCGACGCCGAGATTGGTAAAAACTGTAACATCGGCAATGGGGTAGTATTCTGTAATTATGATGGCAAGAAAAAACACCCGACGACGGTTGGCGACAACGTGTTTATCGGTTCAAATTGCAACCTTGTTGCGCCTCTTACAATCGGTGACAATGCGTTTATCGCGGCAGGCTCGACAATAACCCAAGACGTTCCCGCCGCGGCGCTTGCAATCGGACGCGCCCGCCAAGCCATAAAAGAAGATTGGAACGGGCCAAAAGAAGAAAATTAAATTTCGATATACTTCGGAAAATTTTCGGGTACCATAAACCAATTTTTGTCGGTCAACTTTTCGGTCGGAAATGCCGTGTCATAGGGCACGATAAAAAACTTGCCCGTGGCGGTCGCGACTGGACGTGGTTGGCTTGTGGACGTCGATGACTTTGATTGTCGACCAACATACATTTCCGCTTCACCCTCGAACGCGCGTGTGCCCACGTTGGTGATTTTCGATTCGATATACAATGTTTGGTCCAATGGTACGGCCGAGCGGAACTTGACGTTCAAGTCAATTGTCACGGCCCAAATGTCGGGGTGGGTGATTTGCACCGCGCGCCCGATTGATTCGTCCAACAGGGCACTTATGACTCCGCCGTGCATGCGGTTGGGGTAGGATTGGTGAATGGCTTGGGGTTTGATGACGGTGATAAGGCAAGAGTAGGGGCTTGGTACGTTGTCGTCATTGCATCGTTGCGCCGTGTAAAACTGTGCCTTTACGCCTGCATCATTTGACATGCCACATACAAAGCATTTGTCGGTGTTGTATTGTTTGCCAAGGATTTTGTATTTCATTATCGGACTCGTTCAACATAGTCGCCCGTGCGGGTGTCAATTTTCAGTCGGTCGCCGTTGTTGATGAACATTTGGACTTTGACAACAAGGCCAGTTTCCAACTTTGCGGACTTGAGAGTATTGCGAGCGGTATCGCCAGCAACTGCGGGTTCGGTTTCAACGACGCGCAAGATGACGAATGTGGGGGGCACGATATTCATTAACTTGCCGTCGGCATATTCGAATGTGAAGACAACGCCTTCGCCCTCCTCGGGGTTGTACAAGAGCGCGTCCTTGGCGAACTTTGCGGCGACGGGCTCCATTTCGAAAGTGTCCTCCTCCATAAAGTAATACAGGTCGCCGTCGATGTACGAAAACTTCATGGAGCGTTTGGTGATTTCGACTTCGTCGTAGGCTTCGCTTGGTTTGAAGTTGCGGTCCTGGACGGCCCCCGTTTCAATATTTTTGATTCGGGCGCGCATGAATGCGGCGAGCCGTGGCTGTTGAATCATTTGTCCCTCGACGACCCTGAAAAATTGGCCGTCCATCTTGAAGAGTGTTCCTGCTTTAAATTCTGTTGATTTCATGTTGTCAAGGATAAATTGTTTTGGTATAATTGTCAAGCGGACAGTTAGCTCATTTGGTAGAGCTTTCGCTTGACGTGCGAAAGGTGACAGGTTCGAGCCCTGTACTGTCCACCAACGAAGATAGACGCGGGCCGGGTAGCGTTAACATACCCGCACCGCAAAAAGGCCCGACGAGCCATTGGGTTATTCGTCGGGTTATCTTTTTGTTTTGTATTGTTAACTTTGTTCTTTTTGTGCAGTGCAAAACCGAGTCGGGTTTTAAAAGAAATG
>JAIRQZ010000018.1 GCA_031256235.1 Christensenellaceae bacterium
CGTTGCACCAAAGCCGATAATCGGCACCGATATACCCGAGCCTACAGTCTTTTGGATCGGTCCATATGCCATTGATGCCTGCAAGATTACTCCGACTCCAACAAAGCACACCAAGATACGCGCGGGCGTGAAATTGGTTTTTAATATAAGCAGTTGCCCAATGGTGCATACTGCACCTCCGACCAAAAAACAGTACAGGAATTTTAAAAAGACTTCCATTCTTGGATTATTGACAAGTTTTTAATAATTTCTTTTATCCTTGGTATTGTTATATTTGTCAAATAAAGCCAAACAGGCGTTGCGGTCAAGTTCGTGCAAGTTCGTTATCTTTTTACGGTCAATGTTCAAAATCGAATTCAATTTGTCATCACGAAAGCCGATTATTTCATTATCTTTTATCGTACAGCCATAGTAGATATTTTCAATATTTGCCCACATCAAAGCACAAAGGCACATCGGGCAAGGTTCGCCTGTCGTGTATATATCGCAACCTTGCAAATCAAATGTTTTAAGATTTTTACATGCATCTGTAATAGCGACCATTTCGCCATGTAACGTTGGGTTATTTTCTTTAAATACCTTATTGTGTCCGCGTCCGATTATTTTATTTTCTTTTACGATTACTGCGCCGAAGGGCCCGCCATGACCTTTTTTGATACCATTTTCGGCTTCGAGTATAGCATCACGCATAAAGCGTTGGTTGGTTGGTTGGTTGGTTGGTTGGTTGGCATGCATATCCCATTGTACCAAAGTTTCATTATATCATCAAACAATTTTAGCACTCTATCACAACTGCGTGTGCGATGCCAGGGACGGTGTTGCCTTGGAATGAACTTACGGGCGACAAAAGCGCACCCGTTGCCACGAACAGGATACGTTTGTATTCGCCATTGCGCAGTTTTTTCATAATAAAACTGTTCAATACTACAGCCGAGCACCCGCATCCAGACCCGCCTTGGTAAAGATTTTGGGCCTCGTCATATATAAGACGACCGCAGTCGGAGTAATTTGTGCCAAGCGTGTAGTCAGCTTCGGCAAGTAGGTCACGCAGGATGTCTTCGCCCAATTTACCAAGGTCGCCCGTGAAAATATGCGAATAGTCCGAGGGTTTACGCCCTGTGTCGCGGAAATGTGCGATTATTGTTGCGGCAGCGGCGGGCGCCATGGCGGCGCCCATGTTGTTGACGTCCAAAACTCCCCAATCGATGACTTTGCCAAAAGTTGCGGCGGTTACACAGGGCGACTTAGCGGTGCTTTTGTTGGACAAAACTATCGAGCCTGCGCCCGTGACCGTCCATTGCGAGACAGGCGGACGTTGATTACCAAGTTCAAGTGGGTATCGATACTGACGCTCGGCGGTTGCAAAGTGCGAGCCTGCCGAGACGACCGCATTGTTTACAAAGCCTCCGTCTACCATAACCGAACCCATTGCAAGGGACAATGCCATTGTGGAACAGGCTCCATAGATACCGACAAACATCAAATCGAAACTGCGTGCCGCAAAGGACGACGATATGATTTGGTTCAACAAATCCCCCGACAACATCATGTCAATTTGGTTGGGCTTTAATCCTGCGTCTTTGATTGCGCCAGAAATTGCGTGCTCGAACATCTTTTGTTCCGACATTTCATGGGTTTTTTCTCCGAACAAACAGTCGTTCACGACGTTATTTATATACTTGCCAACGGGGCCTTTGCCTTCTTTTTCACCCGCGATAGAGTAACTTCCGATAATCGCGGGGCGCGATTTGAAATAGACCGTTTGACCGCCTTTTTCCTTTTTGGTGTCTTGCTCTCCCCTTTTTGCCAAATTTTCCCCCTTAAACAAATAACGATATGACCCAATAAATGAGTCCTACGAGCATTGACATGGCTACACCGAAGACAATTACAGGTCCAGCAATCTTAAACATGTTGGCGCAGGTTCCGAAGACGATGCCTTCTTTGCGGTGCTCCATGGCCGCGGCGGTTACTCCGTTTGAAAAGCCCGTGATTGGCACAAGTGCGCCCGCACCCGCGAATGTGCCGAACTTGTCATATATTCCGAAGCCAGTCAGAATCGAGGCAATTATTATAAGGGTGCTTGCCGCAAGGCCACCTATTTGGTCGGGTGTATAACCAGGAAACCAGTAGCCGAACAACAATACAAGGCCTTGTCCAACCATACAGATTGCCCCGCCGACGACAAAGGCAATAAGCATCGACGGCCACATACGACTTTTGGGGCTTATATTTGAAACATAGTCCGCGTACATTTTGTTGCGGGCTTTGACACTTAATTGGTCGATTTTTTGGGACACAGTATGTTATTGCCAACTTTTGCGCAAATTAAATACATGAAGTTTTTGGTAAGTACAATTATGGTAATGGCCGCCATGGCGATGATTGTGACCGCGGCGGTGATGTTAAGTGCCTGCGAAAAGACACTTAACGCGGCGGCGGCGAACTGGGCGGTAAATCAAGAAAAACAGATACAACGATTCGTTGCCGACAATCAAGATAATACCACTACGGGTTCGCCGATTTTAAGACGACTGCCCTTTTCGGGGAATGTGCCCAGTGCTTTATCGCCGTCTCCGTCAACATCGATATAAAAACCCATTGTTTGCAACAATGCTATGGCCTTGTATAATTCCATACCATTAATATCGGGCAATGTGACAAGCGGTGGCGGTGCGTTGGGCGCAACAAGCCACTCGGGTATAAAGGGACCCTTTATGTTAGGGTCGGGTTTAAAGCCCTTGTATGCGATAATTTCGCCAAAGATTTGTCCAACATATGGTGCCGCGACGATACTCCCGTAATAGCCTTGCTTTGACGGTTCATCAACCATAAGATAAGCCGTGTATTTGGCCTTGCCGTCGACCGTCAAGAACCCGATGAAAGATGATATGTACTTGCCTTGGTCAATGATGCCGTTTTTGTATTTTTGCGCGGTGCCTGTTTTACCGCCGATGTTAAAGCCCGCGTGGCCTGCGTGCTTACCGCTTCCGACATTTACCACTCCGTACATAAGTTCACGGACACGCTCACAGGTCTTGTCGGAAAGTATTTTTCCACGGTTCGGGGTTGTTATGGCGTCGGGCACTCCGTCCACGTTATTTACAATTCGCGGAGTCCGCATAATGCCGTCGCCGACAATGGCGTTAAGCACAGTTTGGAATTGGATGGGCGATACAGCGATGGCTTGGCCGAACGCAATACGCGCAAGGTCGACTTCACGGACAAACTTTTTGTCAAGTATCAATCCGTTTGGTTCGGCGAACGTGTCAATGCCGACTTTTTTACCTATGCCAAATTTGGCAAGGTATTCATAGTACTTGTCAACTCCAAGCCGTAAACCCAAATCCATGAACACGCAGTTGCAACTTTGGGCGACGCCCTCGGCAAGTGTTTGCGTGCTGTGACCTTTGGAACGCCAGCATTTGACGCGCTCGCCTGCTATCATGCGGAAGCCTGGACAGTTAAAACGGTCCGATTCTTTCGTAAGGCCTTCTTCAATTGCCGCGGCCAGGGTGATAATTTTGAAAGTTGACCCCGGTTCCAAGACATTTATCATAGGCAAATTTTTGATTCCAGCAAGAAGTTCAGCCACATTGTCACGCGGTTGATTGTTCAAATCATAAAATGGTGCCGACGCCGAGGCCACGACGCCGCTTGTTGCCACGTCCATTACAAGTGCAGACACATTTTTTGCGCCTTGGTCGATATAGGCTTTTTGGATGACGTCTTGAACCATACGTTGGATATTTGCATCAATATTCAAGTTCAAATCATGTCCGTCAAGGCTTGGGACGTAATACTGCGAGCCATTTTTAAGGGGCTTGCCACGCAGGTCGCTTTCAACTGCGCTTCGGCCGTCGACTCCGCGCAAGTATTTATTATAGTATGCCTCGATACCTTCTTGCCCGTGGTTGTCGATGCTTACAAGACCCAAAACTTGGCCACCTGTTGCACCAAGTGGATAGTCGCGGCGATAGGTTTGACTTAAGAATATGCCGTCTTCGTTGTGTCGGGCGATTTCAAGGGCGACGTCTTTTTCGACCTGCATCTTTATAAGATGTTCGGACGCGCCACGGTTTTTGGCTTTTGCAAGCAAGAAGTCGTAAGACATTCCAAGGTGGTCGGCAAGCACTGTTGCCACGCGTTCGGGATTTGTGACCGCGACAGGTCGAACGTAGATGCTGTATGTAAGTGTGCTTTGCGCCATCAGCATGCCGTTGGCGTCATATATACCTCCGCGTTTGGCCATCAATGGCAAATCCCTGTACCATTGTTCGGCAGCAAGAAGCCTTAAACTTTGCGCTGTAAACAGTTGGACATAAACCAATCGGCCAGATATTACCAAAAGTATGCAAGCAAATGTTGCGAACAAAATACGCAAGCGCTTTTTTTGGCTTGTCAAGGTGTATTGCATAGCCTATGTATATGCTTTTTTTTACGCGAATAGTTTATTGAAAAATCGCGCTATCGCGTCGAAAAAGTTTGTGCTTTTGTCTACGTTGCCTTGCGGAATCCACTTGGCTTCGGGAATTTCAACAACTTCAACTGGGGCATAACCAAGTCCGATAAGGTATTCTTCGGAAATGTTCGCCGTGACATCGGAATATAAAGCCGTGGTTTCGGTTTGTTTTGCAAGCAGTTTGCCTGCGATTTCTGTGTTATTCGATTGTAATGCGTCGATTCGAGCACCAGTTTTGCCGATTGTGATACTGTTGGCAATAACAAAAGCAATGACCATCAATGTTACCGCGATGAACGAAACAACAGCAATCATACCCACAGCATTAAGTTTCAAGTGCGTTGTGAAGCCAACATCGGATTGGATGTCTGCGTCTTTTTCGACCTTGTTTTCAACTTGAGGTGCGATGTCAATGTCTTCGACTTCGATTTCGGCGATAAGTTCGCGGTGTTTTGGCTGAAACCCTGGCTTTTCATAATCCAAGATGTTGGGTGCGAAAGTTGTGCTGTTTGTGCTGTACGATGGGGTTGGCGCAACGTATTGTTCAAGACCGAAATTGACGTTTATTGTGGGTGATGTTACGGGTTCCTCGTATGCGTCAAGCGCCACTACAGAGTTTTGGTATCGGCTTTCGACGTAATCATTGTACTCGGCAAGATTATGTTGCAAATTAAACACAGGCTTGGTCGGTACATCTTCGTATGCGGTCAATATGCTCGCGCTTGTTCCTCTGTCGTATGCGCTTAACATATTCTCGCCGTCAATCAAACTTTCTAATTCATTCATGCTACTTTTTCTCCTATCCGTAATTTTGCGCTTGAGGCGCGCGGATTTACATTAACTTCGTCGTTCGACGCGACGATTGGTTTTTTTGTAAGTATTTTAAGTTCTTGGACTTTGCCACAGATACATTTCGGTGTCTTTGGCGGGCAAACACATGGGCTTTCAAGATACTTGAAAGCGTGCTTTACGATGCGGTCTTCCAATGAATGGAATGTGATAATTGCGATTCGGCCTCCGTCTTTAAGTGCGTGGGTCGCGTCGTAAACAAACTTTTCCAAGACTTCAAGTTCGCGGTTGACTTCCATGCGGATGGCTTGGAAAGTGCGTTTTGCAGGATGACCGCCAGTTTTGTAATAGTTACCAGGGACGGCATCCGTAATAATTTTGGCAAGTTGCATTGTGGTTTCAATCGGGCGTGCGTTAACGATTGCGGATGTGATTTGGCGGGCATAGCGTTCTTCGCCAAATGTTTTGATGACTTCTTCCAGACGGGTGGCGGTATAATTATTTACCACGTGGTGAGCGTCGCGTTGTTGAGTTTGGTTCATGCGCATGTCAAGCGGGCCGTCTTTGGTGTACGAAAAGCCACGCTCGGGGACATCAATTTGGTGACTTGACACGCCGAGGTCAGCCAAAACGGCATCGATTTTTTCGATGTTATTGTTTTTTAATATTTGCGTGATGTTTTCAAAACCGTCGTTTATAAAGATAACTTTGCAGTCGGACTTTATTCTGTCCGCGTTATGTTTAAATGCTTCGCTGTCTTTGTCGATGCAAATAAGTTTGTCGATGCTTTTAAGTCTTTTCGCGATTTCCGAACTATGGCCCAAGCCACCCGCGGTCGCATCAACGACAATTTTTTGGTTTGAATTGCTTTTTTGCAAGATGTCATCCAGACCATTTAGAATCTCCTTTGTTAAAACTGGAACATGATATGTTACATTATACATTATACTTCCCCAGTTCTGCAAACAATTTATCGTAATCCATCGTAGAATTTTGGACTTTTCCCGACATATAGGCGTCATAATTCTCGCGTGCCCAAAGTTCGACGCGGTTTCCAACGCCGATAAATACGATGTCTTTTTTGATATTTGCAAAATCACGCAGGTTACGTGGCATAAGGCATCGGCCTTGATTGTCTTCTTCCAAGATACTTGCGCTTGAAAAGAACGCACGCAAACTTCGTTGTATTGCAAGGTCACTTATCGGGCAAGCGCTTAACCGTGTGGCCAAGGTTTCGTGCCATATCTTTGACGGGAACATAAAAAGACAGCCGTTGGTACCTTTTGTTATTGTCACTTCTTCACATAGTTGTGCTTTTAACTTCGCAGGTATGCGAACCCGACCTTTTTCGTCTATTTGTTGATTATACTCGCCAAATAACACAGGTTATAATAACCCGTTTTGCAAAATTTGTCAACCACTTTTGACCACTTTTTTATAAAAACTTGATTGGCTTGCAAGCGGGCCCCACGATACAAACTGTCGACGTGGCCAAATTTAGATACCTGTTCGTGGCTTTATGGACATCGGAGGCAGTAACGTGTTCAAGTTTTTTAAGATATTCTTCGGCGGGTTCGATTTCACCAAGGGTGGAAAGTTGCGTGACATTGCGTTGATTCGTGCGCTCGACGTCTTCAAGTTCGAACATGCGGTCGGCACGTTTCAGATTTCGGACCTTTTGCATTTCTTCCGCCGTTACTCCGTCGGCCTTTATTTTGGCGACCTCCGCAGCGATTGTCGCAAGAACTTTGTCGGTGTTTTTTGGGGTGCAGGAAAACCAAATATAATAATAGCCACCGATGTCAACAAGGCGGACTCCACCCGAGATTGTGTAAACAAGGCCTAGTTTGTCGCGCACCGAGGTGAACAAACGCGAAGACATGCCCGTCGACAAAATTTCGTTGATATAGGTCAAAACATATTTGTCGGGGTGTTTTATATTCACGACTGGGAACAAAACCGCGACGTTGTGTTGGGTGATTTTTTTGCGCTTTTTGCCAAATGCCTGCGCGGGCGAGATTGCATCGGAACTGATTGCATTTATGTTGGGCTTGGCCTTGTCCTTGAAGTTGTTTAAAAAGTATTTTTTCATCATTACTTCGGCCTGCTGTACTGTTATATCACCCGCGAACGAGACAATAGTGTTGGGCGCAGTATAGTGCTTTTTCATATAGTTGTGGACATCGGCGGGCTTGAAACTGCGGACACTTTTAATGGTTCCCGCGATTGGGTGACCATAGTCTGTGCCCACAAAAAAGGTGTCGGACACAAGGTCGCTTAACACACTTCGTGGCATATCTTCGTGCATGACGATTTCTTGGACGATGACTTCGATTTCTTTTTTAAAATCTTCGTCTTTGAATTGCAAATTAAAATACATGTCGGACATGATATCGCAACAATCGTCAAGGTTGGTGATAAGCCCTTTTGTGTGGTAACAGGTCGCGACATCGCTTGTGTAAGCGTTGTATTCTACACCAAGGTTGCTTAAGTGCGCCGCGATTTCTTCCGCAGTACGGGTTTTTGTGCCACGGAAAAGCATGTGCTCGACAACGTGCGAAAGACCGTGCTCGGATGCTTCTTCGTTGCGCGAGCCTACGCTTAAGTGCACGCTTGTCGCGACACTTTTGAACGACGGCATCGGGCGAACAAGCATGCGGATTCCACTTGGGTATGTTTTGATAATATCTTCCATGGCAAATAGTATGTGCCAGTCCTTTAAAAAACACAACAAAAAACGCCCCTGTTTATGCGGTAAGGGGGCGTTTTGATTGTTTCTTGCGATTATATGCGCTTGAAAGTCACATTTATGGCGACACCGAATTCTTCTTCGGGCATGTTGATTGTGATTATGCCTTTCTTTTTGTTCCAAAAGACATTGGCACCTTCGTCGTCACCTATGTGAAGTTTTCCTCCGTCGATTGTGACTTCGGTTGGCTCTTCATCATCGTCGTCTTCCTGGACATAATATTTTTTGCCGACTTTGATGATTTTCATTTCCGCTGGGACACCAAGGCCACCAGACTGCTCGCCGTCATCTGTAGCAAGTTCGTCGTTCCAATACAACATGCCTACCGCGATTGACAAGAATGCCACGCCAAGTTTTGTTTCTTCGTTTTCAATGCTTTCTATAATTTGTGCAACTTTTGCTTCACCTGCGGTGGTCAAGTCAAGTCCCAAAAATTCTTCGGGCGCAAGTTTAAAGTCACTTTTGTAGAGAGCAATGTTATTGATAGAGATTCCATCAATTTTGTAACTGCCCTCAAGTGGTTTGCCGCCGCATGCAGCCATGATTACAGCAATTGGCAAGATAAGCGCGAATACTGCAAACATTTTTAAGTATCTTTTCATATTTTTTCCTCCTTTATTGAAAAGCATAGAAAGATACCATTTTTTTTTTATCCCTGTCAAAGAGTTTCAATAAGGTTTCAAGTTGTCCCCAACCGAGGCAATTCCAAGGCCAAGTTTTTCATAGGACTTTTTGATAAGTGCGTCCGACAAGAAAGTATATGTCGAAAGATTTGGGCGCATCAGTATAAGGTCGCCTGCACGGACGTCGCGCATTGCGTCGTTGTACAAGGTCTTTGTATCGGTGGCGTTGCGCGACCAAATTACTGTGCGGTATCCGTTGCGTTCGGCACTGCGCAAAGTTCTTTTATTGAAACTTGCGTTGGGCGGTAAGAACAAGTTCATTTCAAGCCCCGACCTTGATTCAATTTCATCGCCGTCTTCCCCGTTTTCAACTTCGGAACCCGTGATTGCCGAACTTGTAATCATTTTTACAATGCTGTGGCAATTTACGATTTCGGCATTTTGTTCTTTTTCTTTCATACTGGCAAGGTTTCGGTTGGTGAACGCATGATTGCCAAGTTCAAGGCACGGGGTTTCGGCAATTAATTTGACTTTGTCGCGGTTTTTGGACGCCCAGTTGCCTCCCACAAAAAAAGTCGCGGGCGTGTTTGTATCACGCAACATTGCTACAATTTCGGGCACGTATTTGGCGTCGTCTTCCAAGACAAACATGAACGAAATGTTGGAATCTGTGCGACTGCCGTTGCGAACGGGCGCGCCTACCGAGATAAACACAGCGCCCAAGTCCACGGTGAATACCGCGATACCAAGGCCGATTAAAATCGTGGCAATACATAGGTTCGAGAACAAAGTGATTTTTTTGCGTTTTGTCATTGCCATGGATATGCTTATTTTTCAATCAAAATGTCTGCTGAATTGTATATCCTTTCGTCATGGCTGATAACAAAAACCATTGCGTTCTTTTTCAAACTTTTTATAAGTTCAATAACGATTTTCGCGTTGGCGTTATCAAGTTCGTTGGTAGGCTCGTCAAAAATGTAAGCGTCGGCGGTCTTGATAAGTGAACGAGCGACGGCAACCCGCTTCTTTTCTCCACCACTTAATTGGTTTGATGTTTCTATGCCTTGCGTTTCGGTGTATTCACGTCCGATAATGTCGGTTATTTTTAACTTGTCGATTATGTCTTTTTGATATTGCTCGTCTTTCAAGTTTTCCGCGTAAAAGACATTTTCGTATACGCTCCTGTTCAAAATCAATTCGCCTTGCATTACCACACTTATCCGATCAAGCAGACCAAACGTGTTTTCGACGTGCGTCTTGTCGTTCAAGATGATTTCACCACTTTGTTTTTCGGTGATACCGCAAAGAACCCGAAGCGTAGTTGTTTTGCCTGTTCCGCTTATACCTTTTAATACAACGACTTTGTTCTTTTCAAGCGTCAAATTAATGTTTTTGATTTCCGTGCTGCTTTCATGTTTGACCACGATGTTTTTCAATTCAATCTTGTCAATCGGTTCATCAAATACAATTTCTTTTAACATATCATTCTCGTTTGGTTTAAGTTCCTTTACGCGGTTCAGTGCTATTCCGTTGTGGATTGCTTCACCGACCTGCCAGCCCAGCATCTGTATGGGTTCGAAAACAAGGCCAGTAAAGTTCAAAAGCAAATATATCGACCCAATCGCGATAACATCATTTGAAAACGCGGCAACGGAAAGAATGCCAAGCACCGTAACGACCTTTACAATTTCCGCAAAGAACCAGTATGTCGACCATACCCAACTGTGTTTTTTGAATATGTGCATGGCTTTGTCGTTTTTGTCACCGAACGCCAATTTTTCTTTGTTTCTGTTCGTAAACAAATGTACAAGTATCAGGTTTTGCAAGGTGTTCACAATGTAATCGCTGTTTTTACTTAATTGTAATTCGTGCAAATGAACAAGTTTGGTTTCCGCCATTTTGCGCCAAGTGACAAGCAATAAACTTAAAATGACCGCAGCCAACAAAATAAGTCCGCAATAAACATTAACAAAAAACGCAATGACAAGCGCAAAAACACCGGTCATAAAACATGGAGCGAACAAACACAAAAAATTTTCAACCAAAACCTTGGTTTTATCTGTAGCCGTGTTAACCCTGTGAATCACATCACCTGTAGGAATTTTCAAATCAAGGTTTTTGCGCGGTGTTAATGCCCAACTGAATGCGACTTCGCGGACGTTATAGGCAATGCCTTGCGCAATAATCCATGTTTTTCTGTTTGTAAAAAAGTTGAAAACAAGCCTTACACCGACCGTCAAGCAAATGCCGACCAATATAAGTTTCGCAATCGAAAGATTTACTGTGACAGGAAAACCAAAAATAGTGTTTGGCTCGCCAAGAAGGTTGTTTAATACTATTGCTGTAATTTGTACTGGAATAATGGTAACAATCATAGCCATAATGGAATACAAAAAAGCAAGCCAAAAGTTCCGCTTTTGTTTTTTATCCATAATATCAAATAACAACTTGTACGACTGGAAAAATCCTATGCTTTTTCGTTTCATTCAAGAACGGCCTTTATGCGACGAATGCCTGCCCCGCAGGATTCTTCTTTTTGGATTTTAAAGTGCCCAAGTTCCTTTGTGTTTGAAACATGAGGCCCCCCGCAAATTTCGCACGAGACATCGCCGATTGTATAGACCTTTACTACATCGCCATAGCGGTCGGAAAATGTCCCTGTCGCCCCAATCTTTCGGGCATCGGCAAGTGGCATTTCTTTGACAATGACATCAAGTTTGCGGGCGATAATTTGGTTGACGTCTTTTTCAACTTTTTCAATTTCGTCGGGTTCAAGTTTGCGGTTAAGGCTGAAATCAAAACGCAGACGTTCGGGCGTGATGTTTGCGCCTTTTTGGATGATGTCGGCGCCGAAGTTTTTTCGAAGTGTCGCAAGCAAAATGTGCGCCGCCGTGTGCAATCGAACGGTCTCGACACCGCTGTCCGCAAGCCCACCCTTGAATGCGCCCGCCTCGGCACTTGCGGCTTTGCTTGCTTTGGAATGTTCGGCCTGCGCGACCTTGAATCCGTCCATGTCGATTTTGATGCCACGTTCGGTGGCAATTTCCTGGGTCAATTCAATCGGAAATCCGTATGTTTCGTACAAATGGAACGCAGTCGCACCGTCAAGTTTGCCCTTGACTTTTTCGAATTCTTTAAGGCCTTTCGCAAGAGTTTGTTCGAACCGGTTGACCTCTTTTGTAAAGACTTCGATGACGGTTTTGGCGTCGAATTCAAGGTAGGTATTGTAAAATTTTATAAGTTTTTCGTATATACTACCGTCGATTTTGTTTGCGTTTGCGGTTCGCACTGCGCGACGGATAAGCCTGCGCAAGACATAACCTGCGCCAGTGTTTGACGGGATTACTCCGTCGGCAACAATCATCGAGGCCGCACGGGTATGCTCCGCAATGATTCGCGCGTGGCGACCGTCGCCTCCAAGCAATTTAATCGCGGGGGCAAAGATTTCGGATTCGTACACACTTTTATAGCCGTTTACGAAGCATAAAATGCGTTCAAGCCCCCAGCCCGTGTCGACATTGCGTTGCTTTGCGGGTTCGATTTTGCCGACCTCTTTGGCTGTGTACTGCATGTAAACATCGTTGCCAAGTTCCGTAAAACAGCCACAATTTTTTGCGGGGTTGCACTTGCATTTGGCGTCGCATTTACATTCGCTTTTAAAAAACATTTCGCTACACGGTCCTTGGGGTCCAAGCCCAGAACCCATAGCCCACCAATTTTCACTTTTCGGCAAGAAGTGTATGCGGTCGCGGGCGACGCCCTGCGCTTCCCAAAACTGGGCACATTCGGTGTCACGCGGAGCAATTTCACGGCCATTATCGTCCTTACCATCAAAGCAAGTTACGTGCAATTTTTCGACTGGGATACCCAGGTACTTGGGACTTGTTAAAAATTCGAAACTCCATGCGATTTTTTCTTTTTTGAAATAGTCCCCAAGACTCCAGTTGCCCATCATTTCAAAAAAAGTGCAATGGCTGTCGTCGCCAACTTCATCGATATCGTTGGTTCGGATACAGCGTTGAATGTTTGCTATGCGGACGCCCGCAGGGTGCTTTTGCCCCAGCAAAAAAGGCACAAGCGGTTGCATGCCCGCGACAGTAAAAAGCGTGCTTGGGTCATTTTCGGGGACAATAGATGCACTTGGGATAATTGCGTGCCCCTTGCCCGCAAGATATGAAAGCCAAAGTTTCTTAAGTTCCTGATATGTCATTTATTAAGTTTTCCAAAGTCGTCGCCAGAATCTTCACCATTGGTGGCATCTTTGATTCTGCGTTCGGCTTCGGTATCAATAAGTCTTGTTATGCCTCCGATGTCGTCTTCGTCGTCGCTTTTGTTCATGCTGCCTCTTGCAAGTTTCCTTGCGTTGCTGTCCATGACGTTAAGCATTGTGCCAAGCCTATAGTGTTTGTATTCTTCAGGAGACATTGGGTCTGCGTTGTCCAAATCATCGTTCATACCTGAATCGGCTCCGAATGCAGGCGCATTAGCGTTCCTTGGAAGAACCGGGATTCCGTTCATATCAATCAAATTGTTTTGCGTTGCGCGTGTCGGGTTACCTGGGACAAGTCTGCCACTGTTGGCAACATACGGTGACCACAAGGTAATGGCCTCGTCCACGAATTTGTTTTTGCAATCAAAACCTTCGATGTTCACGGTAAGAGTTTTGATTTTAAGGTCTTTCAATTTTTGGAATAACGGAAGCAAGTCACCTTGACCCAGCCAAACAAAAACTGCGTCAGGTTTGTTCTTTTCACAAAAACTTATGACATCCATAACAAGGCGTAAATCGATAGTACTTTCGCCAGATTTCAAACGAAGTTTGCCAGACGTTTCAAATTTGTACTCGCGCACAAGTTCCTCGAAATCAGCAACTCTGTCATCGGTATAACCGTAAAGGAAGCCATTTGAAATTGTGCCTTTTGTTTTAAGATTGCTTATAACCTCTTGAACATTCTTAAGGCTTGCACCTGTGTTGTCAAGGTCGATAAAGAGTGCGATTTGGTCTCCATCCGCTTTCTTTGATACGGCAGGTTTTGCCGTCGCCACGGGTGTTTTTTTCACGGACGTGGTCGATGCTTTCGGTGCCACAGGTTTTTTAACCGTAGTTGTTGTTTTTGTTGTCATACTTGATTATGACATATTCCGTTTAAGTCGGTCAACCGATTTTACAGTTTAATATTGCAGCGACACCAGCCATTGCGGCGTTGTCCCCGCAGTATTCCAGCGACGGGAAGAACACCCGACCGCCCAACTGGGCTACAGCGTACTGCATCTTCTCACGAAGATAGCCATTGGCGCTTACCCCACCGCAAACGCATAGGATTTTTGTATCTTGCTTTTTCATCATTTCCACGGAACGCATTACAAGTTGCATGACGGCTTCGTGTTGAAACGATGCGCAAATATGCGGAATGTCAATCGGGCGGTTGGCGGCTTTTTCGCGGTTCACATAGCCCAAAACCGCAGTCTTAAGTCCGCTGTACGAAAAGGCATCATGCTTTGGGTGTTTTACAAAAGTGATTAAATCAATGCGCCTCTCTGCGGTCGTCGCGCCCGTCGCCAACTTTTCAATTTGTACGCCGCCTGGATACGGAAGCCCCAACAGTTTTGCAACCTTGTCAAAGGCCTCACCCACTGCGTCGTCTTGGGTTGTGCACAAAAGTTCGATTTTGTCCCATGCTTTGACGTTGTAAAGCGCCGTATGGCCACCGCTTACAAGTAACGATATGAACGGAGGCTTGACATTGTTTGTTATTGCAACCGACGCAATATGCGCGGCAAGGTGATTAACAGCGACAAACGGGAGATTGCGCGACACCGCCAAACTTCGGCCAAAAATTTCGCCGACCATGACTGCTCCGCGAAGTCCTGGCCCAGTGACTGACGCGATATGGGTAATGTCATCAAGCGCGACATTGGCCTTTGCAAGCGCCTGTTCGCACACGGGCAGAATCGCCATTGCATGGTTTCGGCTTGCGATTTCGGGGACTACACCACCGTATAATTTATGTATATCAATTTGGGAAGCGACAATGTTGGAAAGAACCGTCAAATCTTCGCGCACGACCGACGCACACGTTTCGTCGCACGAAGATTCAAACGCCAGTACCATATTGACTTTTGCCACAAAACAAGGTATATTGGATATCAAAATTATGCAAGACAATATGTATCGAGAATTTATTGAACCCGTTTGGGATTATCTTTGGAATGAAGTGCCTTTTCCCATTGATTATTGGAATTGCGGTAAAATTCACCAAGAGCAATCAAAAGGCAAAACCACACCGCTTGATGTGACCCTTTTAAGCCAAAAAATATTCCCCGCAATAAGCCCGCGATTGCATAGGTGCGCGGTATCCACAAAATTAAAAAACAAACTTTTTGTAGGTCCGTACGAAAATTCGTTCAGTCGCCCGTCAAAGGAAGAAATTTATCTGAAAAACGCCGACGTATACGAGGCCTTGGTTGACCTTGGACACGAGGCCACGCATGTTGATTCTTGGTACAAAGATTTTGATGATGAAGAGACCGCACCGTACACATCGGAATTGGTTATCAAGAACGAATTGCAAGCACGCGAAATGTTACCAAAAGATTCGGTTGGGGTGCACGATTTGATGTTAAGCCAATTATCCTCGGCAAGCGAAGACCAAGTTCCGTACACAAGGCACATGTTCGGAATTGTTACCTCGGTACAACATGCCCAAATGATATGTGATAAGGAAATTAAGTTTGACGACCTTTTGGGGCTTTTTGATATGGATTGTAAAAAACGTTTAGCAAAGTTTGGGGTTACACCCAAATCCACCGTTGAATATGTAAAACAGTTTTCACATGATGTGTTTATTTCACGCAATTAACTTTGTGTTTCTAATCTTTGAAATAAAAACGCACACCCTCTTCCTCTTGGATTTCGTCAAATCGTTTGAAACTCCTTGGCGTCAATTTAGTTTTCTTAATTTTCTGCGTCGCAAATTGCAGTCCACTTTCTCTTATTTGGTTTAATTCTTTTCTGCTTAATACTCCATTTTTGTAAAGTTCTAAATATTCGTTGTTTATGTCACTTTCAAAAAATAATAAGTCATCTGTGCCAATGGTGATTTTCAAACCGCTCTCGTACATCTTTTTTATAGGGTGGTCTTTCATTGATTTTACTACGCCTAGTCTAACACTACTTGTTGGACACACATTAAAAACTATTCCCTTCTGTCTTGCAAGTTCTACGACTCTTTCATCTTCAATGATTCTATATCCATGTTGAATTTGTTTGGGGTTAAAGTCGTTAATGCATTTTTCGACATAGTCTGCGCCCAGTTGCTCGCCTGCATGAACCTTTGTAGACATTCCTATATCATTTGATTGCTTAAAAAAGTCGACAAACAATTCATTTGGATTTCCATTTTCCGCACCATATAAATCAATTCCGCTGAAAAACTTACTTTGAATTAAACTTGTTATGAATTCGCCGTGCTTTTGTTTATCATATTTTTCTCGTGGAATACCTATGTCCCAAAGAATTTTTAATTGAGGAAATTGATTTTCTATTTGTTGTAAAAACCATATAGTTGTATCTGCATCATTTTCGCTTATAAAAAGTTCTTTGAAAGTTCGATAAGGAATTGACGGCGAAACAACTTTAATGCCTGTGTCTACACAATTTTGCAAATTACCGTAAAGTAAAAAATAGTTATGGTCATAAAGATATTTTCTTGACGGCTTTTCTTGTTTTTTGAAATAGTCTAAAAATTCATCAATAGTTTTTACGCTATCAAACGGCATTTTCTTTCCATCTTTTCCCACAAAGCCATCGGTCGCCCATTTGCGAGTACACGAAAGCAAGCCGTGATTATGCAAATCAACCTTGTCAAAAGTTTTCAGTGCCTGATTATTATTCGTTTCAAGTGCATTTTCAAAAGTCATTCTTTGTTAGTTTACAGAAATTCTTTTAATAAATCAACACTTATTTTCTGCTTGGCGAGCCCGCATTTACCCATAAAAGATACGAATCACTAAACATCTTAAGGTCGCCGTCCATGATTTTTTGAACATTCGAGGTTTCCGTACCCGTGCGGTGGTCTTTTACCATTGTGTATGGGCAAAGGACGTAACTTCGGATTTGCGAACCCCATTCTATTTTCATTTGGACGGGTTGCATGTTTTTTAATTTTCGTTGCTCGTTTTCGTAATGCAGGAATTCAAGTTTACTTGTCAAAGCCTGCATCGCTGTCGCGCGGTTTTGGATTTGGCTGCGTTGGTTTTGACTTGCGGCAACTACGCCTGTCGGTAAGTGTGTTATGCGAACCGCAGACTCGGTTTTATTGACGTGCTGACCGCCTGCACCGCTTGAACGATATACATCGACACGTAAATCTTTGTCATCAATCACAAGCGTTGTTTTTTCAATCACGGGTACAACTTCCACGGCACAAAAACTTGTGTGACGGCGTGAATTGGCGTCATAAGGGGAGATGCGCACCAATCGATGCACACCGCCCTCGCCTTTTAAAATACCATACGAGTTCATGCCCTTGACGGCAAACGATGCACTTTTTATGCCTGCGCCGTCACCGTCAAGTATGTCGTTGACTTCGTATGAAAAGTCGCATTGTTCGACGAACCGCGTAAGCATACGGAAAACTATGTCGGCCCAATCACAGGCTTCGGTTCCGCCCGCGCCCGCGGTGATGTTTATGGTACAGTCGCTTTCGTCGTACTTTTCGCAAAGCAAGGTTGCCAAGTAAAACTTTTCGAATTCAGCATCAAGGCGCGTCGCTTCTTTTTTCAACTCTTCATCCATGCCGTCAAGTTTTGAAAGTTCATCATAATCTTTGAACCCGTTAACAAGCCCTTTGTACGTGCCTACAAAATCCTCGAGCCCTTTGATTTTTTGGTTGCGCTTGACATCGTTCCAGTCTTGCTCCTGGGCAATTTTCAACTGTGCAAGTTCTTTCTCGCGTTCATCGACCATTACGGAAAAAGACTGTAGTTTTTCTAGTTGATTCATTTTTTCTTCTTTTCTGTGCTCTTCTTGTAATCCGTGATTGCGGCTTCGATTGCTTCTTGCGCAAGCACCGAGCAATGCACCTTTTGCGGAGGCAACCCGCCAAGGGCTTCCATGACATCTTTGTTTGTGACTTTTAACGCGTCGTCAAGATGCTTGCCCTTAATCATTTCACACGCCACGTCCGACGAGGCAATCGCGGAAACACAGCCGAAAGTTTTGAATTTTGCGTCCTTGATTTTATCATGTTCGACCAAAACATAAACTTTCATGACGTCGCCACATTGCATGTTGCCGACCTTGCCTACGCCGTTGGCGCCTTTTAACAATCCCGCGTTTTTTGGATTTTCAAAGATTTTTAAGACTTTCTCGTTATACATACTGTTCTCCTTTTAATATGCGCCCCCCCTGCGGTCGTCGCGCCCGCATTTATATCGCGCTAATACTCCTTAACTTTTTTACTGACTTTTCTAATTCTCCCACAACGTAATCGATATCGGCCTTTGTTGTTGCCCTGCCAAGCGAGAACCGAATCGAGCCATTGATAAGTTCGTCCATAACCCCCATTGCGGTAAGTACATGGCTTCGGCCAAGCGTCGCGCTTGTACATGCACTGCCCGTCGAGGCAGCGATTCCCGCAAAATCAAGGAGTGTCAACAAGGACTCGCCCTCGACACCGCGGAAACTGAAGTTTACATTGTTGGCAAGGCGTTGATGCCTGTGCCCGTTAAGATGTACGTCGGGAATGCGAGTCTCGATTTGGTTTATCATGTAGTCGCGCAGGCTCTTGATACGCGAGTTGTTGATTGTACTGTCACGCATTGCGATTGCCGCCGCCACACCAAAGCCCACCACACCAGGAACATTTACCGTACCAGCGCGAAGGTTACGCTCTTGGTGACCACCACGTATAAACTTGTTAACCTTGACACCGCTTTTAATGTAAAGCGCACCTATACCTTTTGGTCCGTAAATTTTGTGTGCCGACATCGACAAGGCATCAATTTTCATTTCATTCACGTCGATAAAAACGCGCGAAATTGCTTGGGTAGCATCAGTATGGAACAATACTCCACGTTCGTGGCACAAATTTGCAATCGTGTTAAGATACTGTATTGTGCCGACTTCGTTGTTGGCGGTCATAATGGAAACGATTGCAGCGGGTCGCGCAAGTTTGGATATAAGGTCGGCCACATTGATAACGCCATCGCGGTCAACTTTTACGTAATCGATTTTATAGCCTTGTTTTGCCAACATGTCGCAGGTATCAAGTATTGACGGGTGCTCGGTCGCCGAGATGATGATGCGTTTACTTGGGTGGTTTTGGATTGCGCTTCGCAAAATCCAGTTATTGGACTCGGTCGCACCACTTGTAAAATAAATTTCTTCTGGCCTTGCGTTGATAGTTTTCGCGATTTGCTCGCGCGCAGTGGCAAGCGCTTTCTCGGCACTGCGTCCGAAACTATGCACGCTGCTTGCATTGCCGAACTCGGTCGTGAAGTACGGCAACATGGCCTGTAAAACTTCACCCGCCACGTACGTGGTCGCGGCATTATCAAGATAAACACTTTTTTTTATCATTAAAAGACCTCGGCAATTTTTTTGCAGATTAAACTCTTTGGCTTAAGCCCGACAAGCCGTCCGACCTCTTTGCCGTCTTTTTCAAAAACAAGCGTAGGTAAACTTGCAACACCGTACTTTTCTGCTGTGTCGCCGTCATCGCTTGTGTTGATGTCCTTGAAAACTATGTCTGGATATTCGGACTTGATGCCATTTACAATGGGGGCCATAGCGTTGCAATTCATACACCCGTTACCCCAAAATTTGATTATCGTCTTCCCCATGGTTTAAATTATTGACATGGTTGTTGGGTTTTGTCAAATAATAATTCATAACGAATTTATAATTTGCAAACAAGAAAAACGCCGTGTACGAAATCGCCGCAATTACAAAGCAAAGAATTTTTAACCACCAACCTGGTTGTAAAAAATAATAAACAAACATAGCGGTTATCGCAAATCCAAGTGTTAAAAAGATTACCATACTCCCCCGAACTTGGTTCGGGGTGCTTGTATATACAAGCACAAATCCAAGCAACATCGCGATGTATAAAAACCTTTCGTGCATCAAAGGCATTATGAACAACGCTCCTCCGACCGTAAGTATCGTCAAAAATACAAGTTCGTGAACCAAGAGGACACGCTTGCGGGCGGTTTTGATAGCGTAAAAAAGAACGAAAGAAAGCCACGCCACAGTAAGCATCACAAAAAATATAACTACCAAATTAAAAATAAGTGTCGGCGAGTTTTTTGTTGCCACAGCAAAGATTTTTGGGATGTTGGTAACAAATGATAAATAACGATGCTCGTTGGCTTGCTTTAAATAAACTCCAAAAGTCGTAAAAACATTCTTGCCCGCGAAAATAGGTACACAGTTCAACACAAAAAACGGCATAGGAATGATAAATAAATGTTTCCAATTTACATATCGGCGTCCGTCGTCGGTTTTCGCAAGCAACAAGACCAAAAGAATCGGGAACGAAAGAATTGCCTGCAATTTGACAGCAAGGCCAAGCCCCAAAAACAAACACGCCTTGAACGAACGCTTTGTAATAGCAAAATACAAACCGATTAAAACAAAGAAGGTATAAATCGCGTCGCATTGCCCCCAAACTGCCGAGTCCAACAAAAACGCAGGGAACAATAAAACAAGTCCGAAAAGTATCCATGAAAACTTTTGCCTTTTTAACTTTGCGATTATCATACAAAGCGCAAATGCCGACAGGACTTCAAATATTTGAGATAAAATTTTAATAAGATATAAATCAAAAATTGGCATCCGAGAAAACAAGATAAGAAAATAATTATATATAGGCGGATAGTCACTTATCGTCGAACGAAGTGCCACGCCCACAGATTGGTGTCGGTAACTTTCCACCCAAACGTGCAAATACGTGTCATAATCGTCGGTCTTGACCCCCGCAGATAAAATCCGTAACGCTATTGAAAAGCATATTAGCGCAGTTGTTATGGCAATAGTCCTGAACTTTTGTGATTTCCAAAATGGCATAAGCCCAAGTATATATCAGTTCAAAATCGGTTGCAACTGTTTGCCTTGAAGTGCCATTGTGACGGTCTCTACGGTTTTTGAAAAGTCACACACAAGTGAATAAGGCTTGTTCACATAGTCGTCTTGGCCGAACGGGATAAAGTAATAGTTCTTGCGGTTTAAAAGCATTCCGATGTTTGTGGCGTTGCCCATTAATCCGTCGTTCGTGCTGATACCCATTACACATGGCTTGCCGTTACGAAGCAGCGCCTTTACCGCCATGGTCACGCAAGTGTCGGTGACAGCGCCTGCAAGTTTAGCAATTGTATTCCCTGTCGACGGCAACACGACCGAGGCCACAATCTTTTTGTTTGACGCCAAGGTCTCGGCACCCGCGATTGTCGTGATTACTGGGTGCTTGCAAATTTCGGCAAGGTCTTTTCTGAAAATTTCGATATCGGTAAATCGGTTCGGCAAGTTTGCGTTTTGGGAAAGCACTGGTATTACATTAAATTTTTCCGTCAAATCGTGAAGGATGGGCATAAGTTTCAAATAACAACAACTTGAACCCGTCACGCACAAAACGATGGTCGGTCGGGTATCAAGTAACTCCAAATGGCGTGTAATGGCGTCAAGAGCCACAATCGCCGCTTTATCGGGATAATACTTGCCTGGCAAACCTGGTAAGATTTCATAATTCGCGCCCAAGGTTTCACCGCCCGCAATACCATACGGCGGTGACGCAAGTTCATAGATTTTTGTGTCTTTTAAAAACTCGGTGGCATTCATAACCTGCTTGGGAATTGTATTTATGACAATCGGAAATTGCTTGAAATCAACCTTTTCAAAATACGCTTTGTCGCCGTATTTTACACGAAGTTGCGGGACCTTGTGATGATTGAAGTTCAATATGTGGATGTCGGCGTCCGTCAACACCTTTTCAAGTTCGGTTGTTAACTTGCCCCAACCCGCAATCAAAATTTTCTTGTCGCATATACCCAAGATTTCTTTCATAGCAAGCGCCGTCAAGTAGTTGTTCTCTTTCACAAAGACATCGTCGTTGGAAAGACACACATAGTTACGAGCCTGGCTTGCATTATAGCCATACACAAAGGCATACTTATCGGCGTCAGCGGGCATTACTGCGCGAGGTTCGACAAACAAAATGCTTTTGTTTTTATCGGGTTTCAAGTTTGCGCTGTCCCCAACCTTTATACCGCGCGCCTTGCAAAGTTTGGCAATCTCCCCCACACGCTTATCCGTTGATGCCTTGTTAAGATACAAAATATATTCCATAGATATATATATTTGTTTATGTTACTTTTGGTTATATAATGCTTCGTCTTTGCCCGTCATAAAAGCCCATTCTTTGTCACCGTACGAAAAATGCCACCACTCCGCCATGTATTGCACAAAGCCTTTTTTTAACATTGTTTGGCGTAAAAGCAAGCGATTAAGTTTCGCCGCTTTTGAAATCTCGTCGGAAGCATAATAAAGTTTAGTCCCAGCCATAAACTCACAATACCCCGTTCCAAAGTCCAAACCTGCAATCATTACATCAACTGCACCGCCTGTCGGGTGACCTGCAACCTCGGGGACCGCGATTTGTTCGTGGGCTTTTTCAATATCATTTGTTCGCGCAAACACTTCTTCAAAACGTCGTTTTTGTTCCGCCATCGGCCGATAACC
>JAIRQZ010000037.1 GCA_031256235.1 Christensenellaceae bacterium
CGAGTCATTTCTTTTAAAACCCGACTCGGTTTTGCACTGCACAAAAAGAACAAAGTTAACAATACAAAACAAAAAGATAACCCGACGAATAACCCAATGGCTCGTCGGGCCTTTTTGCGTTGTAGAACTTATCTACCGGAGAATTCGTGTTCCTTGCAAGTGTAGCCTTGCGCGGCTCTTGTTTTCATATCCACATTCAAACAGCAATCTCCGGCTTGCGGCCTCTTTGTATCGTTCTCATCGTAATTATTTTCTTTCATGATTTCGTCAGCCAGATCATCATCAATTACCCAACGGCAACAAGCGCATACTCTTTTCAATTTATCTAACTCCATAAAAGCCCTCCTTGACAAGTTCGGGTGCCAACACTAATGGTGGAGAATAACGGATTCGAACCGTTGACCCTCTGCTTGCAAAGCAGATGCTCTACCAACTGAGCCAATTCCCCGTGTGCGAGTTTCCCCGCGGTGTGACGTGCCGAATGGTGTCGGTTCGTCATGGTTGGGCTGAGTGGACTCGAACCACCGACCACCGCCTTATCAGAGCGGTGCTCTAACCAACTGAGCTACAGCCCATAGTGAAGCGCACCCATATTACCATATGTGCAAATTTTCGTCAAGACTATTCTACTGTTACGCTTTTGGCAAGGTTTCTGGGCTTATCGGGGTCAAGCGAAAGTTTTTGAGCAAGGTGCAGGGCGAACAATTGAGCATAAATTATCTGCAGGCTTGATTCGACGGGCGGTACAGTCCAAATGTGGCTTCCGCGAGATTTGACTTCGTGGATAGAGTTGTTAAGTTTTTGGGCGGCGGCTTCGTCGGTAGGCGTCAGTATAATTGAAAGCGTATTTGAATCCACAAGCGCAAGTGTGCCGTGCTTTAACTCCCCTGCCGCGATGCCTTCGCAATGGCGATAGGTGATTTCTTTTACCTTCAAGGCGCTTTCCAAAGCCGTGATTGCGGACAGGCCTTTGCCAAGGAAAAATATGCGATTCATGTCTTTGTTTTCGCTTACCACTTTTAGGATTTCTTCGGAGTGACCAAGAATTTCGTGGGCTGCCTTCCTGTAGGACACAAAGTTTGTGGGCTGCTCCATAATCGCGTTGACAACAATTTCACCGACAAGGGTTTGGGCAATATATGCTTTGGTGCTTGCGACCGCGACTTCGGTTCCTGCAACAGTAGGCAGGGCCGTATCGGCGTAGCGCCAAATGCTACTGCCCTCGACATTACAAATCGCGATTGTGTAAAGTCCGCGATTTTTAAAAGTTTTCATAGCCGAAAGTGTGTCGGCTGTTTCCCCACTTTGACTTATGACAATCGCAATGTCGCGCGGGTTTATAATTGGGTTTGTATGCGGGAGTTCGCTTGCAACGTGGACAAGCACGCGACGAAGACCTTGGCGTTCAAACATGCGTGCGATGTACAAGCCAGCGTGATAACTTGTGCCACAGGCCGCGATATGAATCGTGTCGCACGCATGAATTTTCGCGACAAGTTTTGTCAAATCACGCTTGCAATATTCTCTTTCTATGGCCTCGATAACATCGGGAATTTCATGAATTTCGCGCTCCATAAAAGTGTTATAGATACCTTTTGTTGCAGGCTTTACGCTTGCCATGATTGCAAGAGGTTTCTTTACGATTGATTTACCGAATTTGTGGAATTTGACGCTTGTAGGGCAAATGACGGCGAATTCAGCATCCTCCAGTGCGTAAATTTTGTCGCATTTTGATGTTAAGGTTGGCGTGTCACTTGATATATACACCGCATCTTTTACGGTGCCGATGACAAGGGGTTGGCTTCCATTTTTTGCGGCAACAATTGTGTCGGGGTGGTCACACGACATCGCAAGGAATGCGTATGAACCCTTTAAATATTTGCATGCTTCGGTTACGGATTTCAAAATATTTTCACTTTTGAATTGGGATATAAGATTTGGAATTACCTCGGTGTCGGTTGCGGATTTAAAGGTTACACCTTTCGATTCAAGGTCACTTTTCAACTGGATATAATTTTCGATAATTCCGTTGTGTACAACAGCGATGTTCCCGTCGTCGGATACATGAGGGTGACTGTTTTGTTCGGTGATACCTCCATGGGTTGCCCATCGGGTGTGCCCCAAGGCAATGTTTGATTTCGGAAGTTTTAAATCGTTTACCTTTTGAACAAGGGCGTCGACAGGGCCAACCTGCTTTACGGTATGTATAGTTTCTTTGCTGATATACGCAAGACCTGCACTGTCATAGCCTCGGTACTCAAGTGTTTTAAGTCCCTCGGTTACGCGATTGACTGCATTGTCCTTGCCAAGATACGCAATAATTCCACACATGTATCAGTATATTTCCATTGTCGCGAACCTGCTCATTGCCTCCTTGACATTTTCGCGTTTTGCAAAGGCGCTTAAGCGGAACCAGCCCTCGCCATTCGAGCCAAAGCCGACGCCTGGAGTGCCGATTATGCCATGCTTTTCAAGCAGGTAGTCAAAAAATTGCCACGACGTCAATTTGTTCGGAGTCTTTAACCATATGTACGGCGCGTTCCCTCCGCCACAAAACTCTATGCCCATGCGTTGCAAAGTGTCGGCAATGATTCGGGCATTTTTCATATAGTAACCAATATTGTGCATGCCCTCGATTTGTCCATCTATGGACAAGGCGGCCTCTGCTCCACGTTGCACAATAAAGGAAGCGCCGTTGAATTTCGTCGTTTGGCGTCGCAACCAAAGTTTATTAAGCATCGTGTCTTTGGGTACTACTGTCCACCCGCAACGCAAGCCCGTAAAGCCAGCCATTTTGGAAAAGGATGAAATTTCAATAGCACACTTGTTTGCGTTTGGGATTTCATATATCGAACATGGCAGAGAAGTATCGCGGATAAATGTTGCATAGGCCGAATCGAACAAAATTGTTGCGCCATTTTTTACGGCATAGTCTACCCAAATCTTAAGTTGCTCATGTGTGTACACCGCCCCAGTCGGGTTATTCGGCGAGCATAGGTAAACTATGTCGGGTATCTCTTTTGTCAAAATATGCTTTGGCAAGGGTAAAAAATTATTGCCAGGTGTGGCATCCATGTAAATGACCTTGTTACCATTCATGATATTTGCGTCGACATATGCGGGATAGACGGGGTTCGGGATAAGGACCGTACAATCGCGCCCAAAAATTTCCAAAATATTCCCAAGGTCGCTTTTGGCGCCGTCCGATATAAAGATTTCATCCAATCCAAGCGACATATTCCGCTTTGCATAAAGGTCCGCAATTGCTTGCCGAAGAAAGCCATAACCTTGCTCGTCGCCATAACCATGAAAGGTCTTTTCACAGCCCATTTCGCGGACAGCTTTTGACATAGCACGTGTGACAGTTTTTGTGATGGGCCTTGTAACATCGCCTATGCCAAGGCGAATAAGTTCCGCATTGGGATTTGCTTCGCGATGAGCCTTTATCTTTTTTGCAATCTCGATAAACAAAAAGTTTTCGTTTAAATTCACAAAGTTTTTATTTGTCTTCATATTCAATATCCCCCGTGTAAACTGTCGTGGCAGAACCGATTAAAAACGCGGTATCATCTGTGATATTAATAACAAGTTCACCACCACCCAATTCGACAATTATATCTTTGTCCTCGTCACAAAAATCGTGTAATACGGCCGCAGTTGCCGACGCCACCGCACCAGTACCGCATGCCATAGTCTCGCCACTGCCACGTTCCCATACGCGCATTTTTAAATGATTACGCCCTATGACCTGGACAAATTCAGTGTTAACGCCGTTTTTAAAATAAGAACTCTTTTCAAAAAACGGGCCTATCGCGTCCAAGTCAAGACCATCAACATCGTTGCAAAATATGACCGCGTGGGGATTACCAACATCAATGTGATTTACAAAGCCTTTACTTAATACTGTAGGCTTGCCCATGTCGACTTTGGCGGTGGAAGTTTTTTCATCATATACAACGGTCTTTATACCGCTTTTTGTGCTGATTTGAATATTTGAATTTTTTACGTATTCGTTATCAAAAAGCCACTTCGCCACGCAACGGATAGCATTGCCACACATACTGCCTTCGCTTCCGTCGGAGTTGTACATGCGCATCTCGGCGTCCGCATTTTCACACGGTAAAATTAATACAAGTCCATCGGCGCCTATGCCTTTGTGGCGGTCCGAGACAAATTTGCTAAAGCGTTGCGGGTTTTCGACCGCGTGAGAGACGTAGACATAATCGTTGCCGCATCCGTGCATTTTCGTGAATTTGAGCATGATACTATATATGCCGGGAGGCAACAAATTGCATCGTAGCCAACGGGCACTTTGTTACCAAATTCGTCCAAAACGTCTTGGTTTTTGCCAAGTCGATGATACTTTACAACCCCTGTTTTAAGGTTTATAAGGCTGTAACTGCAATTTTTCCGCGACACAATATAAGGTTCAGTCGCTTCAAGATTTCGGGGTTGGAAACTGTTACCTGCGTCCGCCATTTTGGAAAAGTAATATATGGCATCGTTGTGCGTGCTGACTTTGTCGATAAAGAACAAAAAGACTCCGCTTCTTATAAGTTCAATCGCCCGCCCCTTGTCGGTAAACGCGCCGATGAATTCGCGAACGATGTCATTTTGCGACGAATACATCACGATGACATTAAAGTTTACACCCGCTTGTGTGATTTTTTTAAAGTTTTCAAAGTTATCAATCACACCAAACAACTCGTCGGCGTCCACGATATCAAAAACTATCGTCGGCAGATTAAGCGTCGGAACATATCGCATTGCAACGGCCATTCGCTGTTTTAATTTTTCGCCCGATACAAATTTTGACAAACTTGCCCGTTTGAACAAGGTTT
>JAIRQZ010000045.1 GCA_031256235.1 Christensenellaceae bacterium
TTCCATTATTATATTAAAAAACCACAATATATTGTGGTTTTGAAAGTTATAAAATTTTAGCCAAGGAACGCACTACCACTGTGCTACTTCCGCGTACAGCATCTTTTATTATACCAAAAACCGTTGGCAAAGGTCAATAAATATTATAAACTTTAATCGTGAGTTATTGGACAACACTTGGCGCGGCTGTTCTGTTTATTTTGGTTTTATCCATTGACCTTTTTGCTTGCGGTTTTGGGTACGGAGCAAGCAAAACCCATGTGCCTTTTCGTAAAGTTTTGGTAATCAACCTGATTGGAAGTTTTGTAATGGCCGCAGGCATGATTTGCGGACATTATCTTGGAGAGATGCTTAACAAAGATATCGCCATGTGGCTTTCATTCGCGTTTTTGTTTGGGCTTGGAATATACAAAATTTTGTATTGGTTTTTCACAAGAAAAACATGCCCTGTCAAAAAAGTTTCGCTTATCGCGTGGAGCGAGACAATCGTTTTCGGCATTATACTTTCAATCGACGGATTTGTTGTAGGCGTTGGTGCGACCATTGACAGTTTTGAAATTGCATTTATTGTAACTGCCTTTGTAATATCACTTTTTTCCGACCATGTGGTTTTCTGGCTGGGACAATTCTTTGGGGCGAAAGTGACCGAACACATTTGCCTTAACCTGTCATGGATAAGTGGAGCCTTCTTAATGATTATCGCAACAGTCGGATTGTTTTGGTAATTATTTTTCAACTCTTTGCAAATCTATTCTGTTCTTTTCGTCGATTTTTATGACCTTTACGTGGACTTCGTCGCCGATTTTGACAACGTCTTCGACCTTTTCAACACGCGTTTTTGAAAGTTTCGAGATATGAATCATGCCTTCTTTGCCGTTGAATTCGACAAAGGCGCCGATTGGGATGATTCGAACAACTTTGCCTGTGCTCTCAAAGCCGATAGTTGGTTCAAAACAAATGCCGTCGATAATCTTTTTGGCCTTGTCAAGCATTGCTTGGTCGGTACCTCCGACACAGACGCGACCTTCATCGGTAATGTCAATTTTCACGCCGTCGCAATCATCAATAATCTTGTTGATAACCTTACCGCCCGTACCGATGACTTCGCGGATTTTATCGGGATTGATGTTGAACGTGATAATCTTGGGCGCGTATTGTGAAAGTTGGGTATTTGGCTTTTTGATACTTTCTTCCATTTTCTTAAGGATGTGCATGCGACCTTCTTGGGCTTGGGCAAGCGCGGTTTTGATGATGTTTTCGTCTATGCCAGCGATTTTTATGTCCATTTGGATTGCGGTGATGCCTTTTGATGTACCTGCGACCTTGAAATCCATGTCGTCAAGGAAGTCTTCCATGCCTTGAATATCGGACAAGACCGCGACTTTACCCGTGACGGAGTCCTTTATAAGACCCATTGCGATGCCTGCGACAGCGGATTTAATTGGAACGCCCGCGTTCATAAGTGACATTGAACTTCCGCAAACCGAGGCCATGGAACTTGAACCGTTACTTGAAAGAACTTCCGAGACCGTACGGATTGCATATGGGAATTCGTCTTCGGACGGCAAAACAGGCAACAACGCGCGTTCAGCAAGTGCACCATGTCCGACTTCGCGACGGCCTGTTGCACGTAATGGGCGAGCCTCGCCCGTTGCATACGGAGGCATATTGTAATGATGCATATAGCGTTTGTACTCTTCTTCGGTTATGTCATCGATTTTTTGCGCATCGGCAATCATGCCAAGTGTACAGATGTTCAGAACTTGAGTACTGCCGCGAGTAAACACAGCCGAGCCATGAACGCGAGGTAAAACGCCAACATTTGTCCAAATCGGTCGAATATCTTTTGTGCGTCGGCCGTCAGGACGGGTTCCGCTTACAAGGATTTTTTCGCGGACGATTTCTTTTTTGATGTTGTAAAGAACAGAGTGAATGTCTTGTTTGTTTTCATCGTAAAGTTCGACGAATTGGTCTTTGACAAGCGCATCTACGCGGTCTTCGGCGGCGCGCCGTTTTTCAAGGTCGGTTTCGGTAAGCGCCTTTTCCATATAACTTGTCGCGAAACTTCGAACTTTGTGGTCAAGGGTTTCGTCGATTTTATGTGGCTTTATGTCAAGTTTGGTCTTGCCGACCTTTTTAACAATAGTTTGGATAAATTCGACTTGAGCCTTGATTTCTTTGTGACCGAACATGATTGCGGCAAGCATGTCGGTTTCCGTGACTTCGTGGGCACCTGCTTCGACCATCAAAATTGCTTCGGCAGTACCGCTTACAGCAACATGCATATCGGACTTTTCGATTTGTTCTGCGTTGGGATTGATTACGAAATGCTTATCTACCCTGCCGACGACTACACTGCCTGTTGGCCCATTAAATGGAATATCACTTATTGAAAGCGCGATAGAACTTGCAAGCATGCCAAACGGCGCGGGGTCGACATCGGGGTCAATGGACAAAGTTGTGACCACCATAGAAACATCATTGTAGATGCCTTTTGTGAACAAGGGACGAAGTGGCCTGTCGATAAGACGACTTGTTAAAATTGCTTTATCGCCTGCACGGCCTTCGCGCTTACGAAAGCCACCAGGTATTTTGCCAACAGCGTACATTTTTTCTTCGAAATCAACGGAAAGCGGGAAGTAATCCAGACCTTCGCGCGGATTTTCGCTTATTGTCGCGTTGGCCATAACTACAGTTTCGCCACAAGTCACGGTACATGAACCATTGGCAAGTCCACACAATGCGCCAACTTCTACGACAACTTTTTTACCACCGATAGTCGTTTCAAATTTTTTATAATTATCCATATTTTACCTTAACCCCAATTTTTTCTTAAGTTCACGGTATTCTTCAAGGTTTGTCTTTTCCAAGTAACGCAACAAGCGCTTACGTTGCCCAACCATTTGGATAAGTCCGCGACGGCTGTGTTTGTCTTGCTTGTTTAATTTAAGATGCTCGGTCAAGTTATTGATGCGCTCGGTAAGCAAAGCGATTTGCACAGCAGGGCTGCCTGTATCGGTCGGGTGCTTTTGGTTTTTTTCCACAATTTTTTTTGTATCCATGTTTAAAAGAATATCAAGACCATAAAAAAAAAGCAAGTGGTTTTTACCACTTGCCTCTTTCCTAGTTTAATTCTCCGTCTTTTTCGCTTTTAAACAAACTTAACATTTTTATCACAAGCAAGTAAACACATTCCAAAATTAACGGAAAAAAATTTAAAAACTTTTTAACCATCTTAAGTAACCCTCCTTATATTAAGTACTGATACAAGTTCTTGGAATTTCGCCATGCCCATGTTTGTGTAAAAGATTGCATTGTCGTTGACATAGGCATAGGCATCTTGTGGCGTGAATTGCAAAAGCCATTCAAAATATGCGTCGTAAACTTCCTGTTCGATAAGTTGCTGGACATTAGTCGGAACCCGAAGTTTCATATTTGAAAATGCAACAAAGTCACGCAAAGACCTGGCTTTCGACGCAGACTCGACCCTCTTGTTGTCCGCATAGATTTTTTTTGCAAGCGCATCCCGAACACTTTTAGGAAATTTTCGCTCCCAAAAGAATCCGTGTCGTTTACGCTTCAATTCAAGTTCGTACTTCGCCAATGCCTTCGCATCATCCATAGATATCGTCGCGGTACTGTACGTCGCGTAACTCTTGTACTTTCGGACGATACTTGCATAGATTTCGTTCAACTCGCGCTTTTGCGACGCGTTCAAAAATTGATATTCTACTGCACACATGGAAGTACCCTCACATGACCCGTGCGTGTTGACCTTAACAAAAGATTTTCAAATTTGTCGCCATAAGTTTTGGCCTCGGATTCAAAACCGCTTATGCCCGCGTACTCGGCCATTATTCCATACAGCAATACGCTTTCATCAACCCTGCCTGCGACGGTTGCAATTTCTTGCTCGGCGTCGGTAAAGTACGGTACATAGGCGTACTCGACCGTTACTTTACCGTTGGGCACCGTCAAACGGTTCATGAACAAGTCATATTGTATCTCGCGTCCACCGACTTTTACAGATTTGATTTTAAGGCACTTTTTTTCAAATTGAGTAAAATCAATTTTGCCGTCGGTCACCGCAAAAGTTTGAATCGCGACACATTCCAAATAATTACATGCCACACAAGACACAGCAAGGTTTGCACAGCGGAAAAGAATAGAAAAGTTTTTACTTGTCTCCGAAGCGCATATCCCCATCATTTTGGCCGCATCGGTTATAAGACTTTTAAGTTTCATATCAAAACTCCTTTGTGTAATTTTTTGTAAAAAGTACCGTGCGACCTGTTCTTGTCGCAAAAGTCAACATATCTTCAAGGTCCTGTTTTTTATTTTCAAGATTTGCGAAAATACTTTTTTGAATCGCATCGTTGTGGCGGGCTATTTCGTGCTCGATTTGCGTATAATTTTGCTTTCGGGTTCGCAATGCATAATCAAGCACACGCGCGTCAAGCCGCTCGAACGGTACAACAAAGGCAAGCGTCCACCCACTTGGAGTTCGTGCTTTGCCCCCGTGGACTTCGAATCGCATATCACGATTGTTTCGGTAAAGCCGATAATCCCTGTTGATTTTCTTAAGACGTTCCGCGATGTTGAAAAGGTCGCAAGTTACTTTTCCGTACATCAGTTAACCTTTGTCGCCGAATAATTGCTTGCCTTGCCTTGGATGAACGGCTTGTCGCAAAGTAAATCGGCATACTTGACCAAAGTTGCAATGTATCCTGCTTTCCCGTCCATTTGTTTCAAAACTCCGCCTTCTTCACCGCTTAACCATGTCCAATCACAAAGTTGGTGAATCGCCCAACTGTCGCTGTTAAGCGCGTACAAGGTTCCGCCCTTACATTTAATATCGCTGTACACAGGGATTCCGTTGAAACTGAATCCACGGAAACCACCTGCAAGTTCGGCCGCGTCAATGTTTGTACGAAGGTTTCTTAAGTCCTCGAACAAAGCACGTCGAACGGTCGGATGAGTAAGCAAAATGTCGGCGGGGGTACCTTGACAATGTTCTTCATAGTTATCAAAGAATTTCAAAAGTTGATTTTCGTTTAAAACTTCCAAGGTCGTGTCATCGCCGTCCATTGTATATGGAAGAATCTCGGCATGTGACGATACAGGCAAATTGTAAATTGCGTCTTTTCGGAAGATTGAATCAATACCGTTAAGTTCGGTACTTTCGTCATCGGCGCTGTACATATACAAACGGTCTTGGTTTGTCACTGTATGCGTGCCAGTAAAACTGATTTTACCACCACTGAAGCCCGTCACGGTCAAGACTCCGCCTGTTGCGTCGTTTCCTGCAGTAAAGACTTCGAACTTATCACCGACAGCAAAATTCCCAAGGAATCTTGCAGGTAAAGTGATTTGATTCGGCGACATAGTTATCTCGTCCGCATAGCCAAGGAACTTTTTACCATTGCCATACAGCATCCCGTTAAGGTTTGCCTGCGCGGTTTTGATAAGATTTTGCATCTCTCCCGAAAGCAAAGACGCAAATGCGCCCGCGTTGTTGCTTGCCGCGCGGATTGCCTTGTCTGAAATTTGCAAGGTTCCGTAAAGGTTTTTAAGTGGC
>JAIRQZ010000040.1 GCA_031256235.1 Christensenellaceae bacterium
AATTCTGCGGCTACGCCAAACAAATGCCACACAAGATTTTGGCAAACAAAATTTTCCAAACTTGCGTTGGCCAAATAGTTGATGACCTTTAAGAAAACGTCGTTGAGCGTTTTTCCGATGTAAAGATTATTTGGTATGTTAAACAGCAAGCATTCGATGAAATAGCCACGCGCAGGCGTGATTTTTTGAAATTCTTCCAAATTTTCGCGCTTGTATATTGTGTTCAAAGTCTTGAAAGTACGTACAAGGCGCTTGAAATTGCCACCTGTGTATGTGTCTTTAGTTTGCCCGTTGGCTTGATGAAGTTTTGGGAATGTCGCGATGTCGGATTTGACTTTGTCGTCATAGACCAAAACCCCGTTGAACGCTCCCCCGTTGGTTTCGTCTTTTAAAACGAAACTTAAGCCTGGTAAAACTTCAACTGCGTGTTTTAATGGCCCGTGTTTTGGTACGATAATGCATTTGTTTTCAAGCGTGCAACTTGGGCCTTCGACTTGTTCTTGTTTGGGGCTGTTCGCCACGACTTCGGACAAGGCATTGAACAAATCGATACGGAAATCTTGTGGTCCGTATGGGAGTTCGTGCGAGATATAGTACTCTTTTGTTGCTGTGAAGTCGTATTGAGGCACCTTTAATTGAACGCAAACTTCAAGCCTGCTTGGAAAAAAGATGTTTGTTGCGTTCGCATAACTTCCGTGCATATAAACATCGATGTCCGAGGGGTTTATGTTTTTGATGTTCGCGATGGCTTTTTTAATAATGTCGCGCATGTAGGCGAAATCACCTTCCGCACTTTTCGCATCAATAAGTTTTGACGCATTTTGCAAAAAAATATCATTAAATGGCATGACATAATGATAACAATATATTAAAATTATGTCAAATGAAATATGTCGAAGAAAGGAATAGAAAGACGTTGGAACTGCTTGACAAGGCCAAACAGCATTTGCCAGGCTTTTGCAACCACTTTTTTGTCGGAGTCGCCCAAACAACCCAGCCTTTGTCGCGGTTGAATTATGCGTATGATTTGGGAGTCTTTTTCAAGTTCCTGTCCGCCGAAATCGGCACTTTTATAGGGAAAAAAGTCAGCGAATATGATGTTGAAGACCTTGAAAAAATCGAGATTATGGACATCGAACTTTATGCCGAGTGGCTTACCCGTAACAACAGCGCGCGTGGCGTCATGCGGAATCTGTCGTGTTTGCGGTCGTTTTTTGCCTTCTATTTTAAAAAAGGCGAGATTGGTAAAAATATCTTGCCCAATGTGGATTTGCCCCGCCTGCATCAAAAAAACATTATTCGCCTTGAGGGTGACGAGGTCGACAAAATCATCGACGGCGCAAAAAGTGGCACCGATTTGACGACGGGACAAAAGAGATTCCACAAAAAAAACAGTTTCCGCGACACGACGATTTTGACTCTTTTTTTATCAAGTGGCATGCGTGTTTCGGAACTTGTGGGCCTTAATGTTGGCGACATAGATTTAAAAAATTCGTCTTTTCGTGTGACCCGAAAAGGCGGGAACGAAACCGTGTTGTATATGACAAAAGAACTTTTAAAGACCATGCAGGAGTACCTTGCCGACAATCCTGCGTCAGAGCGCCCATTGTTTTTGAACCCCGAAAACGGTCGCCTTGGGGTTCGTGCCGTGCAAAACCTTGTGAAAAAGTATGCAGGTCATGCGGCGCCACTCAAGAACATTTCTCCGCATAAACTGCGCAGTACGTTCGGTACAAACCTTTACCGTGCGACTGGCGACATATATGCCGTGGCCGATTGCCTCGGGCATCAAAACGTGAACACGACCAAAAAACACTATGCCGCGATAACCGAGGAAGTCCGTAAAAACGCCATCGAACAGTTCGAGAGCAGCCAAAAGACATAAACAGGTCGCAAGTACGCTTCGAGAATGGCCACATCTAGTGTAGTATGTGTGACATAACACCGATATGTTGTGTATCAGTACATTGAAATCTCGGTTTTGTCGTTACGTACATGCTTGAATGTTGGGAATCGCAAAGAGTAATTGTCGTCGTTTTGGTTCCGTGAAAGTTCAAAGTATCCAATTTCGATAATTCGACCACGAATAAGGTCAGGCTGTTGCCAATATAGGTCGCGTTCGTCAAGTTTAAAGCCGCTGCCGACTTTGCAGATGTGCTCTTTTTTGTCGGGGCCCATGAACTTTACATACACTGCCCCAAGTTTGCCTCGATTGGCGCCTGTGCCTTCTTCGATATCGACAACAAGCACATCGGCGGTATTGAACTGTTTGACCTTTAAAAGGTTTTTTGTGCGTTTGCATTCATACGGCGCATCGGAGATGTTCAACATAATACCTTCTGCCCCATTTGTGATAAAGTTGTTAAAATGTTGGGTGATTTTTTCGGTATCGCTTCCAGAGTATTCGATTGGGACAACTTTGAAATTTTTGCAAAGCCCCCGTTTTTGCAAGTCGTTCAATATATTTTGAATTTTGGTTTTACGTTCAAGGCATGGACACATATCTATCCCACTCATAAAGGCATCTTTGTTCAGAATATCAAAGATATTGAAATAAAGGCGTCGTTTGGCGCCATCCGAGTTTGTCACTTTGACCGTCGCACGGTAAAGGTCTTCGCTTTTGATGTTGCCTGTGTTCTCAAGCACCAGTTCCCCGTCGTACACATAGTCCTTTGGTAGATTGATTGATTGCTCGTTAAGTTCGATAAGGTCAAGGACGGGCTTGCCATTGCGCGAAAAAAACGCAGGCGCCCCGTTATCGAAAATCAAGATGCATCGCACTCCGTCAAATTTTTCGGTGATTATGAACTGTTTACCAACGCAGTATTCCCTGTTATCGGCATAATTTTCGGCAAGCATCACGTCGAATTTAGGCACATAATTCGCGCCAAAAACCTTGTTGATTGTCGTGTTTTGGATTCCAAGTTTAAGGTCGCGTTTGATAATTGAATAAACAAGGTCGGTGTGCGCTGGGACCGATTTTGCAAATTTTACAAGGTACTTGACGTCTTCGTCTCGGCCAGTGTTGTTCTTTTTGAAATATTCAAGCACATGCAAAAAGTTGGTTGTGTCCGATTTGGATTCTTCGATTAACGAGAACAAGGAATTTTCGTATTTGGAATTTTTGAACTTGCCAAGTTTTTTGTCACTTATCCCAGTTACAGTATAAGGATTGAACAGGAATTTCAAAATTTCCAAAACTTCGGCATCCGCGGAGATGTCTTGCAAATATTTTTCTTTTTCCAGTCTGCCATTTGTGGATGTTAACTTTTGTACAAGTTCCGCAAATCTGTCAATTACTGTCATGTTTTAATCCTTGTATATAATTTTGCCACATTCTTCGCAAATTATATAGCCGTCGGTCGCGATTTTATGCGTCAATGAAAGTGGCATTTCAAAGTTGCACCCTCCACAACGCCCGTGAGATACTGGTACGACGATGTCTGCGGTCCCATTTTTGTCGGCTTTGCGTTTGTTTTTGTACTTTTCAAGCAAGACCTTGTCAATGGTTCGCGCAATTGCATCCAGTTCGACTTCGATTTTGGCAACATCAGGTTTAATCTTTCCAAGTTGCGCCTCGTATTGCGGTGTAAGATTTTTGATTGTTGTTTGTGCTTTGACAACGGCGTTCTTTTGCTTTTCAAAAAGTTCGGATTTTGCGCTTATATTTTTTGCAATGCTTTCAAGTTGCGCTTCAACAGTTTCGATTTTTGCAAGCAATTCCCTTATTTGTGCCGTAGTACTTTGGATTTCGGCCTCGTCCTTGGGAGTGGATTTGCTTAAACCAGAAACCTTGTTAAGCAAGTCCTGTAAGGTCTTTGAGGTTGAATTGTATCCATTTTGAAGATTCTTTGCGTCATTTTCAAGGTCCAAAAGGCTTTGCCTTGAATCGTTCAGTATGATTGTCGCGGAGTTAATTTCGCGCTTAACGGGCCCGTGTTCGACCGTGTGTATGATGCCCAGGCGCCGTTTGTCCTTTTGTTGATAATCAAGCAGATTTTTAATCATTTTCCATGATAACACGAAAAACTTTAAAGCGTCAAGAAAATGGTCAGTTTAATCCGCGTTCGCCGAATTTAATTGTGACGGTTGAATGTGGGATGTTCAGTTTGTAAACAATATTTTGGAACGGGTTTTCGATTTTTGCGTATTTGTATGTAGCCATACCCATAACGTCAACAACTTCTTTTTCCCAACGGTAAGGGATACCATTGTTATCAACTGTAGTGCCTGATTTGGTTGCATTGTCGTGTGTAAAGATACGGACTGCTTCCTCGCCGATTACGTTGCCGTCTGCGTCTTTGACAAGATATCGGACGTTAGGATTATTGTGCATGTATCCAAGCAGGTACTTCCAATGGCCGTTCGAATAGTACTCGACAAATTGACGGTCAGTTTTGTTGCCCCAATAGGTGTCTGGACGGTCAAGGTCGCTTGGGAACGAAGCCCAGTCGCGGAATGGCTCGGCGACAGGCATATCAACCGAGATGTTGACTGTTTCCATGGTTATGACGACTCCGTTGTTGTACTCGACACCAAGACGGAACATGTCAGAGAATGTAACTTTGGGGCTTGCAAGGTTTGTTTTGTCGCCTGTGACGTATTTGTCGTCGAATTGCAACAACGCGGCCAGCAAGTTATTGATAAGTTCGACAAAGGCTTTGCCGTCGTTTCGAACTTGGATTGACATGAACAAATCAAGCGCCATATTGATAAGGTCCAACAAATCCGATGTAAGCAACAAATCGACATCAAGGCATTTGTCTTCACGGTGCGCGGTTCCGTCGGCCACAGCCGCGTCATAGGCTTCCCGGCCAAGGTATTGTTTCATTGGTTTGCCGTCGGTCCTGTTTTGCGGTTGTTTGGTTTTGGGGTCGCTGTAACGTTTGTATGTTTGGAAGGTGTCTTGAACGCCAAAGGTATTGTCTTTGTGGTATGACAGGCCTGTAAGTTGTTCGACAAGTTGGTCAACAAAGCCTTCGTAAATTTGTCCTGACACGTTTTGTCTTTGGATGCTTATACCGATTACTTTACCGTCGATGACAAGTTCATCATCAAAGATTTTTGTGATAAGTTCTTGGTTGCTTCGGGGTTGATAATATTTGTCGGCGGCAAGACCAAGAGTCCACCACGCCGGGTCATATTCGTACAATGCCATTCGAAGTGCCGGTTTACCGAATGTTGCACCGATACCACCCGAAAGTTCGGGTTGTGTAAGTGCCTCCATATGAATTTCGTCCGCCAAACAAATGCCCTGCGCATCAAGGAATTCCCCAGTCATTACTTTTCGCATAAAGATGTTTTGGCGGTCGGTGCGTTCGTAATCTTTCATAAGGTATTCGCGCAAAATACGAAGTAACGGTTGGTCGTTTTTGACCAAATTGTTGTTTACATCGCACATTTTTGCGTTGGCATCAAGGCTGAACAAATTTTCATGAGTTGAAAGGTTGCTGTCGGAAAGCCCGAATGTTGCGTTTTTCACGCCATAAGTCATGACTTTTTCGCGCATTTGGACCGCAAAGGCAGGAATTCCCTCGATGCCCGAATCATAATAAGCCATGTTTACGGTGGCGTCGACAGTGACTTTGTCGTTTCCAGTTATGTATTCGACGTATTTATAGCCGTTACGTGTGACATTAAGGTTGCCTGTGCGCTGATTAAGTTCGACCGCAGTTACTGTCATGTCGGGTTCGGCCTTGTCTTCGTGTCCGAAGCCGATACCAAGCGATAAATCAATAGGCAGATACCAGTCGTCAATTTCGATTTTTTCAATACCGATACCAAGAGATATCGCGTTTTCGCGGGCGAATAAAAAGACGTCTACGAAATCGGGAATAATGTCGGGTGAAACACCTTCGATGTACGAGAACACAACGCCAAGCAACGTCGTAAATTCAAAATTGCAAAGTTTGTCATTGCGTGTGCCATCGGTACTTTCGATTTCAAACGAACCAGACAACTGCGATACAAGTTCAAAAACATCGTCGATTTCGGGATTGCCTATGGAAAGCGTTTCAAAGCCACTCAAGTCGATAATAACGTCTTTGCCCGCAATCTCAATACCAAGACTTCCCAAAACGTCGGTGACCGTGCTTATGACGTCAATGATGTCGTCGCCGATGAAGCCACGTAAAAAGTCGTCCAATGCGCTGTTATTAAAGATGACATCAATAATTGTGTCCAACAAGTCGTCGGCTTGACTGGCCGCCCATACAAGGCCTGCTTCGTGATATTCGTCCATTGTGTCGCGAAACTTTGAGGAATTTGGACTTGGCAATGTCATTTTTTGGTTTACAAAGTACGTCATTGCAAGGATATCAAGGGCTTCTTGCACGGTTTCATTTACTTCCGACGCATATAAAAGCGCATCGATAAACCCAGCGCGGTTGAATTTGCCACTGCGGTCGTTAAGCATTTGGTTAATCATGCTTGTCAAGCCGTCATGTAAAAGCGGTTTTAACGAGCCATAGATATCTTTCTTCATGCCTTCGGTGTCGATTGCATATTCTTCGTTCAAATAAATGCCTTCAAAAGTGTACTTGCCACGTTGTGTATTCATGACGCTTACGGTGTAACTTGTTCGGGCGCCAAGTGCGTTAACAAAGACACGGCGGTTTACCCCAGATTGTGAAGTCGCGTTTTCGAACGAACTTGGCAAGATTTCAACGTACTTGTATACGTCGGCGCCACGAAGGATGCGTTCTTCGGGTTCGTTGTTCATTTTGACTGTGACTTCCATGCCCTCGCGGATGTCGTCGCCCGCGACTTTGTAATCGGCGGTCATTTTGTCATAAAGGTTGAAATATGTGATGCGAGGCGCAACAGTTACCGCGATGTATTCGGCACGTTGTTGCTCGACAAGTATTTGGAAACTTGTGCGGAATTCGCCCCATCGGATTGTGAATTCTTGCAACCCAAGTTCCGATGTATCAAATGGTTCGACTGCGAATTCTTGAATCATGCCATAGGTCACATTTTCGGTGAATGATTCCTGGCCTGGAAGATTGACCTCGATAATAAGGTCGTTAAAATCAAATTCAGTTTCGCCTTGGAAGTATCGCACGCGGTGCCCGTTCGCTTCAACATCGTCAAGCGGGCGCGGCGCAGATACAACTTGGATGCCGATTGGTTTGTTCGAGCCACTTAAGTTGGATGCTTGTAACTCTTTTCCGCATGCGGAAAACAATACCGTTGCCGGGAATAATATAAATAAAAGCAAAATTGTCCTTAAAAACACTTTTTTGCGTAACATTTCGAAAATACTCCTGTGAATTTATAAAAATTTTTAATTTATATTATATTTAAAGCCGAGATTTCTCCACGGACTTGACAAAGTATATTATAAAACTTGCCAAAAGTCAACCATTTTTATGAAAATTATAGATTATGAAGGTCAACTTCGCCGACCGAGGCACCATTATTTTGGCAAACCCAGCAACCTTTTATGTGTTTTTCAAGCGTTTCAACACGCTTTGCCAAGCGTTTTGCCTTCAAAATTTCTAAATCGTGCATTGCTGTTTCGTTATTGTTGCCGTTATATTTGCGGTTTGCGTTCATCATCGCCCCACGCGCATTGTTTGCCAAAGCGTCAAATTCACCGCAGCCACACGTTACCAAAACATCAATACCCCTTTTTTTGTCAAACTCATAATACATTTTTAAAATCTCCTTTGACCAAAGGTATCATAAAAAATTAAATATGTCAATATAAAAAACTTATCGAAAAAGTTGCAACAGCCACGAAAGATGCTTAAGTTCCAATCGCAGGCGTTTCCAGTCGGGCAAAATTGTTTGTACAACGGCCCAAAAGTTTTTGGTGTGATTGAATTCCAAAAGGTGGCAAAACTCGTGAACTATTATGTAATCAAGGACGTTCGGGGCAAGCATTACCGCGCGCCAATTAATTGCGATGTCGCCTGTTTTGGTGCAACTTCCCCACCTTGTCTTGTTGTTATTGATGTTTGCCGTATTGAATTTTAATTTAAGCCTTTCGGAAAAGTACTGGCAACGCTCGGCGACTATTACTTTAGCATGGTCGCGAAAATACTTTTCGACCTTTTTTAAAATCTTGTCATTCTCAATTTTGCCAGGGATTACAAGGGCGCGGGCCTCGCGCGTGATTTGTTTTGCGCTGTTATTTATTACTGGGACTAACTCGGTACCCAAGAAAAAAAACGTATTATACGATGCCACATTGCGATTGATAAAGGCGTTTCTTTGCACCGCTTCTTTGCGGGCGGCTATCCAATCTCCACGGCTTTTTATAAAGTCGAAAATCTTGCGGTCGGTCATGCCAAGCGGAGCGCGGACAATCAATTCTCCAGTCGGGTCTATATATATCGATAAAGTATTTCTTTTGCTACGATAAATATTTGCTGGATTAACCATGTTTAAAAATACCTAATTTATTTGACTTGGGCAAGCAACTTATGGTACAATTTTGATGTGTTTGGTGACTATATCCGAGGCAATGTAGATGCAATTATACTGAAATGTCTTGGCGCGGGCGAATTATATGGCGGCGAGATTTCAAAACTTGTTTTCGTGGCGTCAGAAGGTACTTTTGAATTAAAAAAACCAACGCTTTACAGCGCACTCAAACGCCTTGAACACGACAAATTTGTGTCGGTTCGCACCGAAGAAAGCCCTATTGGGGGCACACGACACTACTACACACTTACATCAAAAGGCACGGAGGTTTTGGCAAACAAAAAGTTTGATTGGGTGTATTCAAAATTGCTTATCGACAACCTTGTGTTGGATAAAAAGGTTATAAAAAATGACCTTTCCGACGATGCTCCCATTGACGACGCGCCGATTGAATTCAAGCCCGAGAAGATTGAAAATCCACTTCAGACCGCTGCGGCGACAAGTTTCCAGACCTTTATCGACGACTTCGCGGACAAGGCCTCGAATAGCCGAAACGTCGCGGTTGCAATCGCAAATCCTATTACGGATAATTATATCACTGTTCCACTGTCGCACGCAAAGCCATTTCAAATTGCATACGACCTTGACAAGGTCGAGGCAAAATCCGAGCCATTTGTTAATAACTCGACATTGTTAAAAGCCTTTGTCAAACACAACGGAGAAAAAAAATCGGGCAAATTCGTGCTTTACAATCGTTTGCGTTTTACTTGCGCATCAATTGCGTCGATCCTTATGATTGGCTTGATGACCTGCAGTGCCCTATTTTTAAAGGACGTATATACAAGCCAAGAATCAAACTTCTTTATGGTTGGTTGGGTCGGAATTGGTGTTTATTTGCTTTCGAATCTTGTTGTGTTTTCGGCGTATCCGAAATACAAACAAGTGGTCAATAACAAGACGCAAGGCCTTGTGCGTCGCGCGGTGTTCTCGGCGTGTATCGCCGTGACGGCCTTAAGTATCAATGTTATCGCGGGTCTTTCAACCATTAACGCCACGGACTTTTTGGTTTATTGTATTGTTCCGTGTATTGTGGGCTCGGCATTTTTGTTGGAAGGGCTTGCAATTTGGGCATTGAGGCGGGCTTCGTTCTTTTTAACGTGAGTATATGGAAAAAATTGTCGTAGATAATCTTCGGAAAAGAACAAAACATTTCGTACTTGACGGAATCAATTTCACGGTTCATTCGGGCGAAATTTTTGCTGTTGTCGGTATCGCGGAAAGTGGCAAAGAAATGCTTGTCAAAACTTTACAAAAATTGGGCTTTAAAAGCGCGGGAAAAGTTGAAATCAACAGGCGCGATGTGGGTACTTGTGTGGCCGACCAAGTGTTTTACCCCAACGCAAGTGTTTGGGGCACGTTAAAAGATTCATTACGTCTTAACAATCAAGTAGCGACCCGTCGCGAAATGAAGAACATTTTGAACCTTGTCGGACTTAAAAGCAAGTCGCGCACGGCAATCAAAAAACTTACACCTAATCGCATAACGCGCCTTAAGATTGCCGCCGCCATTGTCGGAACCCCGGGGATTTTGATACTTGATGACCCTTTTGCAAATCTTGGCGAGTTTGAATCCCGCGAAATCCGCGTGATTTTAAAAACTTTGGCCGACAAATTTGACACCGCAATTTTGTTAACTGCACGCGACTTTCATGGTATCGAAGAAATCTTTGATACTGTCGCGATTATCGAGGCAGGCCAAATCGTCCGCGTTGAAACTTATAATAACTTGGCAAGGCTTAACGCCAAGTACGCCAAAACATGCATCACTACCCCGTCGCCGAATTTGGCGGCAAAACTTATCACCGAAGAATTTGGTTATCCCGCAAATATCTTCGAGGCCACAGATGTCATTGTGGATGCCCATCCTGACAACAGCCAAGCAATCTACGACTTTTTGGTTAAAAAAGAGATTCAGGTTACTTCAGTTACACGCGTGAACAAGTCGATTGCAAATCTTTTTGATACGCTTCGTTCACAAAGATACGGAGGTGTTACATCATGATAATACATGAATTAAAGCGTTTGCTTTCATGGAGGCCAATCGGCGTCACGGTATGTTTTTTTGTACCGCTTTTGATTTTGGTGTGCCTTGTGCCTGGCATAAAGGCTCCTGTTACGCCTCCCGTGAACACCGCCGTCATCGACGGACATATTGCGGATTTGCCAGCTGTGTTTGAACGTCTTAAGGCTTCTGCCGATGAAGAAACCACAAACACAATTAACATGCAGTTACTTGCCAAGTGGATTATCTTCGGCGGAAAGACCGATGACCTTGACCAAGCCGAAGATATACGCGGGGCCTATTACGAGTTTTACAGCGCACACTTTTACCCAGGCGGTACAGAGGCCGAGGTTTGGAGCCAGATTACTCCCAAATACAATTATGCCAAATCTACATTTATGAGTTTTTATCAAATGTATACCGACTATATGAACCCTATGCCGACAATATTTATTAACGAAGGCGAGTATGGGAACTTGCAATGGGGTGTCGACAAACTTTATAAACTTTTCAATGCGACCTATGACAGTATCGACGATTTGAACGATGCGCGATTGGAAATGAACAAAGTCCGCCAGGCCGTTGCCTTCCGTTCGATTTTGTCTATGTCCCGAAACATGAGATTGACGTCAATCCAAGTTGATGATTTGAATTCGAAACTTAACAGGCTTAATCAACGGCGCGATGCGTTGCGACCCGCTGGCGGAATTTATTATGCCGATTTTTGCAACATGACTTATGATTACATCTCGTGGCATATGCGGAACTATATTGCCCAAAATGCCGATTTCTCGACGACAAGTTTCCAAGGTTTTGACACGTCCACAAGGGAACTTGATAAAAGGCAAATTGTGCGACTTCAATGGCTTATCGATAATAACAAGTTCGACATTGATTATTCTACTCCGTCAAACGGGCTTTCAAATTTCAAGCCATTTTCAATAATGCACAAGGCACATGGCACCACAATCATTGACTTTATGTACAACGCAAGCGAAATCGTTTGGCCTGCACTTGCGATATTCGCCGTGTTCATGACCGTGTTTTGCATATTTGATGACATCAAAAACAAGACAATCCTGGGCGCTATTGCTTCAAAACACAGTCGCAGAGGCATCATATTCGCAAAAATCATCGCCTGCTTTTTGTGCGTTACGATTGTCATGCTTATTTTCAGCAGTATGTTCCTTATTTTTGGCAGTATCATGGCAAGCGGAAGCCTGCCCCCGCCTGTGCTTGTCATATTCATGGGCAAAGTGATAAGTATCGCACCCGAAACGCTTTTGCTGATTCATTTTATAAACCTTTTGCAAAAATTGTTTTTAATTGTTTCGTTCACTGCGGTTTTAAGTATCCTTATCGCGGGATTCACAAAGAAACTGCAAAAGTCTGTCGAATACCGCCCCATTATGTATGTTCCAGCCTGTATTTTTGCGGGCTCGGTCGTGATACTGTGCACGTTCTTAAGCATATATTCGTCCTTCGCTGTAGTGTTTTTCGGTATCGCGGCGGTTTCGACAAGTCTGTTGCTGTTCGCGACTGACCGAGTCTTTGTGCGAAAGGAATATTTGTGAAGACTGTCCAAATTTATACCGACGGAGCCTGTAGCGGGAATCCTGGACCTGGCGGTTGGGCTTGCGTTTTGTTATTTGGCGAACACAAAAAGGAACTAAGTGGTTTCGAGCCCGACACCACCAATAATCGCATGGAAATTCTTGCCACGGTCAAGGCCCTTGAAGCATTAAAGGAGTCCGTATCAGTAGAACTTTTTTCGGACAGCAGTTATCTTGTCAATGCGGTTAATAACGGGTGGCTCGACAGTTGGCAACAAAACGGTTGGCGTACGTCCGCCAAGGAAAGCGTTAAGAACCGCGACTTGTGGGAACGCATAATTGAACTTAACGCAAAATTTAAACCCAAGTACGTCAAAGTAAAAGGTCATGCCGACAATAAATATAATAATCGGTGCGACGAGTTAGCAGTTGACGAGATTAAGAAAAAGAAGTAAACTAATTACAATTGGGGTGTCGCCAAGCGGTAAGGCACGGGACTTTGACTCCCGCATGCGAACGTTCAAATCGTTCCACCCCAGCCAAAAAAAACATAGGCATCCCCTCTTGATGTCCAACGCATTTTTAGATACCTATATATTTTCTTGTTCTTTGATATAAAGCAATAATTCGTTAACAACCATCTTTGGCGCTATACCAGCAATTGCCGAGGTTTTTAAAACCTCTGGGTACAGAACATCTCTTATTGAATGCTTCTTTTTATCCAAAATCGAACTAGCGACACTCTGTCTTTCTCTCTCGTAATCATATGCGCCTGGACTTTCTAATACGTTTTTCCCGTTTATTGTTGCAAACTCTTTTTCACTCATAATGTGGTTATTATAACATATGTTCTCAATATTGTCAAACGTTATATTTTTATCAAATCATTCCTCGATTTCGACTTCGACGTATTCTTGTGCGCAGGCATTATGGGCTGCGGTTGAAACCATACCACCGACCGCTTTTGCACCATATGCACCGCCTACGGCAAATAAAGTCATCAAAACACCGCCAATTATTCCCGACAATATCCAATGTTTTTCTCCGAATCCCGGAATAGTGATAACCATTGACAAAAGCATGGCGGCACCAACAAGCGTGGAAAGTATCGAGCAAACAAGCATTCGCCAAAACGGTGGCATATGCAAACCGCCTTGCTGTTCGGCGGTACGTTCCATCGCACTGCGAGTCCTTGTAAGCATCGAAAGTCCATAAAGTGATAACAACGCGCAAAAAACCATACCAACATACCCACCAGTAAGGTAAAGGCCGACACTTATGCCCGCCAAAACCGCACCGTATGAAATCATTACCAATTTAATACGGTTGACGATGCTCCAATTAACACCATCCAAATCGTGCATGTTTTTGGAATCACCTTCCCGCATGTTATCCGTGGTATAGGATTTGGTATCCTTTCTTAATCTTGC
>JAIRQZ010000007.1 GCA_031256235.1 Christensenellaceae bacterium
CTGTGGATGGGGGTGGATTTGGGTTCAAGTCGGTTTCGCCGTTTGGGTTGGGTTTGAAGGCCAGGGTTAGGCCGAACAGCATGCCACATAGCATGGTGAATATCATTACGGATGAAACCGCCATAAAAAAATGCCTTTTGGCCGCGATGCGTTCGCTGTCGCCTTTTGCGATAAGAAACTTTACGCCGACCCAGATGCACCATAAAATGACCATGCCCAACATGACAGGCACAATGTACTTGGTTACGATGTCACCAAGAAGTTTGCCGAATTGTTCGCCATCAATTTTACCTGGGGTACTGGAAGCGTCCAAAGCATTTCCTCCTTTGTGTAAACTTGTGAAGTTATTATATAACATTTCCCTGTATATTACAAGCAAAATTACAAAAACTTGAATTATGTTAAAAGCACTTATTGCATCTGCCGTGATTACGGCGTTGGGGTTTGCTTCCCCGATTAATTGGGGACTTGGATACAACGGCAAGGACGCTCCGCCTACTCCACCGCCAGGGAGTCATGTGTTGTTACAGGAACACAACGGGCTTTATAAACAAGACACCGAGGAAAAGCGTGTATTTTTCACGTTTGACTTGGGGTACGAGGCAGGACACACAGCCGATGTTTTGGATATCTTGAAGGTCAACGGCATAAAGGCGATATTTTTCTTGTGCGGACATTATTTAAAAGAAACCGACCTGATTGGCCGAATGATTGCCGAGGGTCACACTATAGGCAACCACACCGACAAACACAAGGACTTGCCCACTCTTTCGCGCGAGGGCATTGAAAAAGACATCATGACATTTCAAAACGACTTTATCGCAAAGTACCCCGAGGCAAAGCCACCCGTATGGTTCCGCCCTCCGCAAGGTCGCATTGATGAAAAGACTTTAAAGGTCGCAAAAGAAAACAACTTGCGAACCACGATGTGGTCGATTGCCATAAAAGATTGGGGCAAGGCTCCGATAGATGCCCAAAAAAGTGCCGAAAAAATTGCAGGGCGGGCTCATCCTGGGGCGGTGATTTTGATGCACATTACCAATGCGGGGACCCCAAAAATGCTTGATTTGTTGATTCCTATGCTTGTCGCCCAAGGTTACGAAATCGGGTCGCCCGACATACTCTGATTTAGGACTTATAATAAGTCACTAACAAAGGAGGATACAATAATGGGTTTTTCAAGTTGCGGCTGCGGATGTGGCTGTGAAGAAAGAAAGTGCTGTGAAAAAGGCGAACGTGGCCCTATGGGGTGCCCTGGCGAACGCGGACCGAAGGGTGAAATGGGATGTCCAGGACCTCGCGGAGAAAAAGGTGAACGTGGCGAGATGGGTTGCCCGGGCCCCAAAGGTGAACGCGGTGAAATGGGTTGCACTGGACCGCGCGGTGAACGTGGCGAACGCGGGGAAAAAGGTGAAACCGGTCGTACACCGAATGTTTGCGAACTTTGCGAACAAGTCGTTCAAATGTGCAGGAATGGTAAACACAACCACGGTTGCGGATGCCAAGCCTAAACACAAAAATCCCCAAACGGGGATTTTGTACATAACTTTTTAATCATATCTGGCAAGGGTGAATGACATACGGCTGGGGACTTTGTGTATTACACCCGCAACTGCATGGCTTCGAGTCGGCAACAACAGCATCAAAAGAAATCGTAACCGTTTCGTGCGGTGCCAAGACAGGAATCGTGAACTCGAGCACATTACCGTGAACCTGTGGGTGTTGTGCATGGCCATTCACGCGGAAACTGCCCGATACATATTGAGTACCGCTTTGTAAAACGGTTTTGAACCGAACACCGTAGACACAAGAGTCATTATCGTTCCTTAATTTAAATTCATAATGGATATGACTTCCATTTATAAAGAATCTGCAAGGTTGAACGCTTTCAAAATGGACATTAAACTGTTCGACGACTGTTTCTGCGCTTGACATGGACCATGGTTTACCGCAAACTTCCGTTTCAACAAAGGCTTTGTTTCTTATAACCATATTAAATACCTCCTTTTAACATATAACGTGAAACGCTATATGTGGGGGCTCATATATTTACTATATGGCGAATCTTATCGACTTGCACAATGATGCAATAACATCTTTAAGCCACAGACATTTTTTACGTTACATTAAAAAGGCCAAACGTGCGGGCGTTAAAACTATACTGACGTCCGTTTGGACGACCGAGATGACCAACCCCATGGAACGAATCCGACATTACAGGCAAATCCTTGACAACATCAACGCGAGTATAAAACTGCTTTTGCACATCGAAGACGCATGGTTTTTGAACGAGCAAAACATTCACGAGTTACTTGAATACAAACCTTATTCGGTTGGGCTGACATGGAACAATGAAAATGCTTTGGCGGGAGGGGCGAACTCTGACGCCGATGTTACCCCGTTGGGCGAGGCCGTGATAAAAATCCTTGCCGATAATAATGTGCATATCGACCTTGCGCATCTTAACCGAAGAAGTTTTTACAAGGTATGCGATATCTTGAAACCTTATGGTAAAAAACTTCTTTGTACTCATACTTGTTTCGACGAAGTCCACCCTCACCCACGCAACATTGACCGTGCCCAGGTCCAAACCATCGTGGATTCTGGCGGATTGGTCGGCCTTGCCCTTGTCGGTAAGTTTTTAAGCCCGAAACACCCCGCAACAATACAGGATGTGCGCAAACACATCTCTTGGTTCACGGAAAACTTTGGCGGGGCCAATCTTGCGTTGGGTACCGATTTTTGTGGGACCACAGACTTGCCCAAAGGCCTTAAAGGATACAAGAGCCTTCGGCGGGTTGAGATATTTTGGAAGAGCCATGAACTTTAAAAAACTGTTTGACGGAGTGACTGGCCTGTCGAGGACCGAGGACATTGACACAACCGTCATAGGCGCAAGTGTGAATGGCATACCAATTCAAGCCTTTCATGTGGGAGAATACAACGAGAACCAAATAATAATCACAGGTGCAATCCATGCGCGGGAATGGATTACGGCGTTACTTGTGACGGAACTTGCAAGATTGTATGCACTTGCGGGTATTACCGACGGCGGGATTTATTTTATTCCGCTTTGTAATCCCGATGGCGTACAAATCGCCCTTGAACACGCCCCCCTTTGGAAAGCCAACGCCCGAGGTGTCGATCTTAATGTCAACTTTGACGCGTGCTGGGGGCAAGGTGCACAAAATATCCGTGTCGCGGGTCCCGAAAATTATATCGGCCCAAACCCAAACAGCGAGCCTGAAGTACAGGCCCTTGTCGACTTTACAAAAAAAATAAAGCCCCGCGCAACAGTCGCATATCACAGCAAAGGCGAGGTGATTTATTATCGGCTTGCCAAAAGTTTTTGCCTTGCCAAAGAAATCAGTAAAATCACAAAATACAAACCCGAAAAGACAAAAAACTCGGACGGAGGTTATTCCGATTGGGTCGCGTTACATCTTGACATCCCCGCCCTTACTATCGAAGCCGGCAACGACAATTATGCCCACCCAATCGGCACAGACAAATTGCTTGAAATTTTAAAACAAAACATTGATGTCCCTATGGCTTTAATTGGCAGAGGGGATAGGATTTGAACCTACGGTCCCTTGCGGGACACCTGTTTTCGAGACAGGCACATTCGACCACTCTGACACCCCTCCGTGATTTGATATTATATCCTACTGTATTGATTAATGCAAGTAACGGTCGTCAAAGTATTCAACGTATTTGATAAGTTTATTAAGTTCGTGCTTTGGGAACAAAAATTTGAAGACATCGATAAAATAATCGTCTGTCATACTTGCGATGAAATCTGTAACGATATCATTGTGGTCGTGTTTTTCCATGATATGCCTTGTCGTAGGGTGCCTATAGAAACTGCCCGAAGTTGGACTTTTAAGATAGTGTTTGTGAATCGGAGATTCATAATTTACTTTGGCCAAATCATCCAAAAATTTTTCGTAAAGGATACCCATCATGGGCCTGATCGCCGAATGATACAATTCTATAACGCTTTTGTCTTCATATATCTGTTGAGTATTCTCTGCCACTATGTTTTTTATTAATTGGTGTGTTTCTTCGCTCATCGATATATATGGTTTGTCCATACTGTTTGTGATTATGTCTTCGGTTATTTTTGTTATGAACTCGGGGTTAGATATATCAATTTTAAATTTTGCATTTATCTTTGCCTTGGCTGCATCCTGCCTGTCCTTGACCGCGTATGCAATCATATCGCTTATACGAACAACACATCCCTCAAGCGTACTTGGTCTTAATTCATGCACCCTACCTTCGATTGTGTAACATTCCTGGATCGCGGCGTCCAATTCATTAAATGACTTGAGGTTCGATGGTTCATATTTTTGAAAAGCCTTTTCTCCGCAGTGGCACAATATTCCGTCAAGTGTTTGCAATGTCAAATTGGTATTTTCAATTTGTAATGCCCGCACACTGTGTACATTGTGATTGAAATAGCGATTTGTATGCGCAAAGTACAATTCGTTCAAAAATGTCTCGCCTTTATGCCCAAAAGGCGTGTGCCCTATGTCATGCCCAAGTGCTATTGCCTCGATTAACTCTGAATTAAGCATCAGGGCCTTGCCTATAGTGCGGGCGATTCTGGATACAAACTGGACGTGCGAAGAACGTCTTGTTATATCGTCATTGCGGTAGAATGAAAAGACCTGTGTTTTGTCGCTGTATCGATTAAAACATTTACAATGCAAAATCCTGTCTGTGTCAACAGCATATTGCGAACGGACAACCTCTTTATTCCCGCTCCTGCGGCGAACACAATCTTTATCCCTTGACGCATAAGGCGATAGCAATCCCTCTATACCCTCATGTATTTTAATCATCCGTTCAATATTCATAGTCCGCAAATCCTTTTTTTCAAAAACGACGGTTCTTTCGGTAAATCAATTTTCATTCTGCACACTCCTTTTTGGTGCACCAAGCATATCTAAATCCGAACATTTTGTAAAGCGCAACTATATGGGAATTGTCGTAAACTTGCCCGAAAAAAGATAATCGCTTATTCTTATATGTCCGTAAACGGTTAAATCTCTTTTTTCGCACCCGCACCCGTTGACCCACCCGTCAATCGTTATACTCTTGTCCGTTAATTTTCGAGTTCAACCCCTTTAGATTTCGCCGCTTTTCTTGTAATGTTTAATTGCGTACACAAAACTTCGCTTTGATTTCCACCGCAACCGCCGACAATAGATTTGTCGGTATGCTTTGCAAGCTCTTTAAGACCTTTATACATGTCAAATCTATCTGCCCATATTTCGTCGCATATTTGTTCGTAAGATTTTTCTCGAATGTCGCCGATATTTACACGCTTGACTTTGTTATTGTCGCAAAGTGTACACCACGAACAAGCAAGACCCGATCCGTGAGCAATACTTACCATATTATTGTTGTCGATATGCACGCTTGCGAATTGCGATGGACAAAGTGGCGGCCGATAGTCGGCAATACCACGAGCCGAAAACAGATCTTTTACGCGTTTAACTTGTTCTTGTGTCGGGTTAAGGTCTTTGTATAATTTGCCCGTGCTTTTGCCGGAGTTTTCAAGTTCGCCGTAAAATGGGAATATGCCGTTTTCTAAACAATGGTCGATAAGCCGTTCTGCTTCGTCATAGTTTTTGTTTGTCAAGACTATACTCGCACCTATATTTGTGTCTATTGCGTGTTTGTTGCTTGCAATCTCGCGTAGTATCTCGACATTTTCAAGATGTTTTTTCGCCGCTTTTTCGTTAATTCCAAATGTCTTTGCTACTCTCTCGGAATTAAAACTATCTAACTTGTGCAAGACGCTTAATGTTTCGTTATCGATATAATCGAGTATCTCTTTGTCAATGTCAATTATGTTTGTAAACGCGGAAACCTTGACACCATTTTCATGGGCAAGACCCAAAAGATATTTAAACTTGTCACGATTGCCCGTTTCGCGTGCCGTTGGCTCGCCAAGTCCACACAAAAACACCCAATCAATATTTCCGCCTTCGATAATCTTCTTGATTGCTTCCATGTCAATATTATTTGGTGCGGTATAGTTCGGTGTATCGCAATAAACACATCTGGCGTTGCACCCACCGCCGAATTGTAAATCAAGCATAGGAATTTTGCCTTGCTCTAATTTGCTTTGCGTAATCGCCCATTGACCCTTTGATTTTGGGCGGTATTCTTTAATGTTACTCATGCCTATGTTATATCATACAAAATACAAAAAAGCAACCAAAGTTCGAATTAGTGCTTGATGGTGCGAGCGAGAAGACTTGAACTTCCACGGGGTTGCCCCCACAGGCTTCTGAGACCTGCGCGTCTGCCATTTCGCCACGCTCGCATGTAGGGCATAGTATCACAAAAACCTTGTGCGCGCAATATCCTAATATATATCTTAAAAAGGAGAACATAAAAATGCAATTTGCAAACTGCACACATACTATACAAGCCGGCGACACTTTGTATAGTCTTGCAATCAAGTACGACACAACAGTTGCCAAACTTTTGGACCTTAACCCAGGCGTCGAGATTTACAACCTTAAAATCGGGTCGACGCTGTTCGTTTGCCCGCCTGTTGTTACGCCTGTCCCGCCAATCGGGGTCATCCCGCCCGTTCCCCCAATCGGAGTAGTGCCGACCTGCCCCGACAAGTTCCGCGAAGTTATATCTTTAATTCTTTGCTGGATTGCCGAACAATTCGGCGAAGACCGCGCCCGCGACATCATCGACCGCATCTATACCGATTGGCAAAGCGGATACCCTTGTTAAATTGATTAACAGTTGAAAACGGCTTTGAGACAAGCCGTTTTTTGTTGTATTATAACGCATGGCCCACGCCGAAATTTACGAGGTCGTTAAGCGAATCCCGTGCGGGAGTGTCATGTCCTACGGCGATGTCGCGCGCTTGAGCGGGACTCACCCTAGGGTTGTTGGCTGGGCACTGCACCACAACCCCGACCCAAAGACTATCCCTTGCCACCGTGTGGTTTTCCGTGACGGCAGTTTAAGCCCCGCCTTTGTGTTCGGCGGCGCGAATGCGCAAAAGGAACTTCTTGAGCGCGAAGGCGTCGTATTTAATGGCGACAAAGTGCGCATACTATAAAGTATGTTCATCCCAATTGGTGGAGTTTTTGTTTTCGGTGACGGCGCAAGCCCCATGGCGACTATCATCACTGCACTGTTCAACCTTGTAATGGGCGGGCTTGCGTTATTGTTCGGCTATATGTACGACTTCACGTTTTTTATTGTCCTGGGCTATGTGGTCGCAGGGCTTGGCGCACTTATGCTTTTGTTAAATCTTTTCAAATCGAAAAGCCGGCGCCAAGAAAAATAATTATCCTTGATTTTCGCATTTTGTTTTGGTACAATAGTGTTCGTGCGGTGACTGAAAGGTCACTTCACTTCGTTCGTAACCTTGCGTCACCGAAAACGTCGCAAGGCGACATTTTCGGTGACGTAGCTCAGTTGGTTAGAGCATCGGATTCATACCCCGAAGGTCGGTGGTTCAACTCCACTCGTCACTACCACTATGGAAGACACAAATGCAATAAAATTCAAGGTCGCTTACCAAAGGCTTGAGTACTTGGCGCGGGACTTTTATGGATGCCGTGACAACGAGGGCTTTATCCCCGAGTTAAAAAGGCAATACAGGTCCTTCACACAACAGTTCGACCTTTGCAAAGACATACGCAATTTGTTGGACCACAAAGGCCTTGCTGTTGGCGGGTTCGCGGTCGACCCAAGCGACGCGATAATAAAGTTCCTTAACGATTTTTGTGATTACTTTGAAAGAGCGGACAAGATTGACAAGATATGGATTCCCCGCCAAAAGGTTTTCAGCGCGGTGTTGGAAGACAACGTAAAATCTGTTATGCAAGTAATGAAAGACAATGCCCACACCCACATCCCCGTATTTGAGAACAATGCCTTGATTGGGATTTTCAGCGAAACAGTGTTGTTCGATTACTTTTTCAACGAAGGAATCATTGAAATTAATGACAAAACAACATTAAAGGATTTTTCCAAATATCTACCGCTTACAAATCATTCTACCGAAGTATTCGCATTCATAAGCAAGCACAAGTCGCCATACGAGTTAAAAAACCTGTTCGAACAAAGTTTCTCGCATAACAAAAGGCTTGCCATGGTATTCGTGACGGAAAACGGCAAAGAAACCGAAAGTATACTTGGAATCGTCACCGCCTATGATATACTTGGCAAGGAGTGAAAGCGGTCGTATGAAAAAGAATATTACGTGGAGTTGGGTTTGTATCGTCTGTGGGATTGTGTTGATGATTCTCGCACTTGTTCCTCAAATTACTATTACATCGGGGGATGGTGGTGGAATGTTGGCCGACAACCGTCTGGACTATCCAAGTGTTATAACGACAGAAAGGTTTTACTTTTGCCAAATACTTCTATATACGCTTACGGGTCAAATACGTTCTGGCCATTATGCCATTGGCATCGGGTGGTTCGCTTTCATAATGCTGATAATCGCGGTTTCTTTAATCGTGCTTGGATACTCCATCAAGAAAAACAAAAAATCTCACGCCGTTTCGAATTGACTGTTGTACAATTCCGCGTAAAAGCCGCCCTTTTGTAAAAGGGTTGCATGTTTGCCACTTTCAACAATGTCGCCGTCACGCATGACGATAATCATGTCGGCGTTTTTGATTGTAGATAATCGGTGAGCAATCACAAACGAAGTCCGCCCGTCCATCAATTTATCCATGGCGGACTGAACTCGGCGTTCGGTACGCGTGTCGACGGAACTTGTGGCCTCGTCCAAAATCAACAAGGGCGCATTTTTAATAATCGCGCGGGCGATTGTAAGCAGTTGCTTTTCGCCTTCGGACAAACTTGCCTTGTCGTTCAATATTGTGTTGTATCCGTCGGGCAATGTTTGTATGAAATGATGAATGCCCACGGCTTTGCATGCTTCTTCGACCTGTTCGTTCGATACGCCTTGTTTTGAATAGACTATGTTGTCGCGGATTGTGCCTTCAAAAAGCCAAGTGTCTTGAAGTACCATGCAAAATTGTTCGTGAATATTCTCGCGCGGGACTTCGGTTGTTGGGACTCCATCCAAAAGGATTTGGCCTCCCTGCGTTTCAAAAAAACGCATAAGCAAGTTCACCATCGTGGTCTTGCCCGCCCCAGTCGGCCCCACAATCGCAATTTTTTGACCTGCTTTTACAGATGCCGTAAAGTCATTAATAATAATCTTTTCATCGTAACCAAAGCGCACATTTTTAAATTCGACCGCGCCCTTGACGTTTTCAAGGCGCTTCATTTTTGCGGATTCGTTTTCCATTTCGGGCTCGTCAAGAAATTCGAACACGCGCTCGCCTGCCGCCGCCGTCCTTTGAAGGTTGCTTGCGGCCTGGGCAAGTTGTGAAAGCGGTTGAGTAAATAACCGAATATAAATCATGAACGCGGCGATGACGCCGAACGTGATAATGCCTTTCATGGCAAGAACCGCCCCAACGACGCAAACAGCGATGTAGCCAATGTTTCCGACGAATGCCATAAGTGGCATCATAAGACCCGATAAAAATTGTGACTTCCAACCGCTTCGATAAAGTTTCGTGTTGATACTCTCAAAGTCCCGCTTAAGCATCGGCCCTGCGTTATAAACTTTGACAATGGCTTGGCCTGTATAGGTTTCTTCGATGTGACCGTTGATTTTACCAAGTTCTTCTTGTTGAGAAGTAAAATATTTTTGCGATGCTTTCATTATGACCATCATCAAAATGAACCCGACGAAAGTTGCGCCAATCGCGGTAAGCGCCATCATCCAACTTGTGACAAACATCATAAGCAACACCCCAAGGAACATTGTTGTGGCCGATACAAGTGTCGCGATGCTTTGGTTCAATGTCATGCCAATGGTGTCGACATCGTTCGTAACACGGCTTAACACATCTCCGTAACTTGCGCCGTTAAAATACTTTAAAGGTAAGCGGTTTATTTTCATGGATATGTCGGTTCGCATGCGCTTGGAAATTTTTTGCGTAACTGTGCTCATGATAAAGCCCTGGACCAAGTTCAATAAAAGCGCGACCAGTTGCAACCCGACGACTATCCAAATGATGGTCCAAACTGTGTCCATATCGACTGTACCGCCAAGACCTTTAATAACTTCGTTTGTGATTTTTTTGACATAATCGGGCGTCATGATGCGTAGCACTGTTCCCGCCACAGCCGCGACAAGCGCAACAATCATAACAACCAGGTACGCCTTCATGTACCGCGTAAGTTTTTTAATTGCAAGTTTGAAATTCTTGGGCTTTTCAACGATACCGGGCATAGGGCCACCTCGCCCCATACCAGCCATGGGGCGTCGCATTTGTTGGTTGTTGTTACGCGTAGGTTCGCTCATAATGCACTCCCCTTTTTAAGTTCTTCTTCACTTAATTGCGAGGCCGCAATCTCTTTATACACGGCGCAACTTTTCAAAAGTTCACGATGCGTACCTTGCCCTACAATTTTGCCTTCGTCAAGTACCACAATTTTGTCGGCATCCATAATGGTGCCTATGCGTTGCGCGACAATCAAACATGTCGCGGTTTTTAATTCGTCTTTCAGGGCCTTTCGTAAAAGCCTGTCGGTTTTATAATCAAGGGCCGAGAAACTGTCGTCAAAGATGTAAACTTCGGGATTTTTTGCAACGGCGCGCGCAATCGCAAGTCTTTGTTTTTGCCCACCCGAGATATTCCCGCCTCCGCGTGCAATTTGCCCGTCATATGCGCCTTCCAACTTTTCAACAAAGTCCTTGCCCTGCGCGATCTCGATCGCTTTTCTAATTTGCTGATCAGTAATTTCAGAGCGCACGAAGTTACCGGGTGCAGGGGTCATCCCTGCACCAAATGCCACGTTGGATTTAACCGTGCCCGTGAACAAAACTGCTTTTTGCGAAACGTATCCAAGTTTGCCACGCAAGGTTTCAAACCTATAGTCCCGAACATTAACTCCGTCAAGCAAGATTTCGCCCTCGGTCGCATCATAAAAGCGCGGGATTAAATTCACAAGCGTTGATTTACCGCTACCTGTCGAGCCTATGAATGCCACGGTCTCGCCTTGTTTGGCCGTGAAAGAAATGCCTTGCAAGACATAGTCTGCGGCGCCTGGATATTTGAATCCCACATTATTAAATACAATGTCACCATTTTTACCGCCGATACTTTGTTCGACAGACCCTTGAGTTATGGACAGCGGTGTGTCCAAGACCTCGTTAATACGTTTGGCGGAAACGCTTGCGCGCGGTATGAAAATGAAAAGCATGGCAATCAACATGAACGCAAATATGACTTGCATCGCATAGGACGAAAAGACCATCATGTCGGAAAACAATACCAGTCGCCCGCCTGGGTCGTCGAATTCAATCGGATTTGTTCCTGGGATTGGTGTCATAGGTGCCGCCTTGTTAATAAGAATTGCCCCTATCGCGTAAATTGCAAGTGTCAATGTGCCCATGATGAACCCCATAAAGGGTTCCATAATCGCCATACCGCGCGAGGTAAATAATTGCGTGTCGGTAAGTTCTTTGTTGGCGCGTTCGAATTTGGCCTGTTGATAGTTCTCGGCATTATAAGCGCGCACAACAGGCAACCCCGTCAAATTTTCACGCGTGACCTTGTTTATGTTGTCGGTCAGGGTTTGCATCTTTTTGAATTTGGGGATGACAAGCACAATCAAAAACGTCAAAAGCAATATAATCCCGCCCGAAGCCACGGCCGTTGCAACCGACCATTCGACACCTTTGCCCGTGATTTTTAAAATTGCCCAAATTGCAAGGATGGGAGATTTTACAAGCGTCTGTAACCCCATAGCCATAAAGCCTGAAACCTGCATGACATCGTTTGTGGTACGAGTAATAAGGCTTGACGTAGAAAATTTGTTAATCTCGGCCGATGAAAAAGCGTCGACCTTGTCGTACATTTTGCTTCGCAGACGTTGAGAGAATGACGCCGCAATTTTGCTCATCACAAAGCCCGTGATTACCGCCGCCGCCAAACTTCCAAAGGCGGTCATCAACATATAAAGTCCCTGCGTCCAAATCGCGGACATTTTACTGCCAGGGCTTTGCACAAGGCGCGTGATTTCCGCCATAAATTCGGGCGCCTTTAAATCAAGCCAAACTTGGCCCACGATGAAAACAAAAGCGACGGCAAACATCAACCACTCGGCGGACTTAAGATACTTGAAAACCTTGAACATATTACTAAATATACACTGGGCTTTGATATTGACAAAACAATTTATAAAGGCAATAATCAATCTGTGAAATTTCTAAAGAAGTTCTTTGAAAAGCACCCAGGCCTTTGGGAGATATTTAAATTCCTTGTGGTCGGAGGCGTCGCCACAGTAATCGACTTTGTGGTAATGGCGCTTGTGGAATATGTATGGAAACCCGCGTATGCGGAAATTATCGGAACAGGTCTTGGTTTTCTGTGTGGACTTGTTTTCAACTATTTTCTTTCAATTATTTTCGTATTCACGGGCAAAGGCAATAACAGCGCAAAGGCCAAAACCGCATCCGGAGCAACATTGTTCATTGTGCTTTCAGTGATCGGCCTTGGCATTCATTTGCTTGGCATGTATGTCGGTTATGACCTTTGCCACATTAATGAATGGGTCGTCAAAATCGTGTTGACATTGGTCGTGCTTGTGTTCAATTATGTAACACGCAAGAAACTTATATTTGCGAACAAGGAGAAAAAAGCATGAATGATTGGTTAATCGAAGTCGCATTAAAAATCACTTTCGGGGTCAAGACGCTTGCCGTCATGTTGTTTTCCATGATTCCGATGTTTGAATTAAAAGGCGGTATACTTATCGCATTAAAGCCCAAAATCGGATTCAATTATGGCCAAGCGTTTTTATGGGGCTGGCTTGGGTCAACTGTCATTTGTATCCCGCTGTATTTCCTGTTAACCTTGCTTTTCAAATGGAAGCCTTTTGCCCGCGTCGAAACCCTTGCCCGCAACAAAGCAAAAAAGTTATTTTCAAAGTCAGGGCAAGCATCACCAAAGAAAGATTTTACAAACAAGTTCCTGGGCGTGCTTGCTTTCGTGGCGATACCTGTCCCATTCACAGGAGTTTGGACTGGAACCGTTATCGCAAAGTTGCTTGGATTAAAATGGTACTGGACAGCCTTGGCCTGTGCCATAGGCAATGCAATCGCGGGCGGACTTATTGTATTACTTGCGTATTTAATGGGGCCGAAAAACCTTGATTTATTGCTTTGGATTCTGTTCACACTTGTAGCGTTGGCGCTTGCATACACTTTATATCGTTTGGCGAGGACAAATGAAGTTCAAGAAACCAAGTAAACAAACATTAATCGTAACCGCCGTAGGATTTGCTACGGTCTTGTTTTATTTGTTGCCTACAATCTGTTTGGGGCAAAACGCTTACATAAAAGTTTGGGATAATTTGGATTCCGAAATCATTTTCAACAAGTTGATTGCAAAATACTTTTTCAAATTTAAGGGGACCGTGCCTCAAATGATGAATATCGATGTGCGCGCGATCCAGACCTTTTCAATCGGCCAAGTAATCCTATACATGATTTTCCCAACCTTTTGGGCGTACATATTAAACGACTTTATCACAAGGCTTATTGCATACTTCGCAATGTACCTTGCAATGAATTTAATTCTTAAGAACAAGTATTGGGGCATATCGGTCGTCACGGGAATATTGTTCGCGACATTCCCGTTCTTCAGCGTATACGGCCTTACAGTAGTCGGTATACCGCTTGTATTCTGGGCTTTTGTAAAAATATTCAATGCAGGGACTGCACCGCAATCGCTTCGCAGTACCCTTACCAACTTGGTTTGGCCGTTTGTCGCGTTGCTGTTATTTGTGCTCTGCTCTTCACTATTTTTGTCGGGTTACTTTATCATTGCCGTCTTAATTGGCTTTTGCATATTTTTCGCGTGCAAAAAACGATACCGTAAATCCCAATGGCCTTTTTATGTCGCAACTGGCCTTATGATATTTTTGTACCTTTTAACAAACCTTAAACTAATCTTGTTAATGTTGTCCGATTACGAATCACACAGGATTCTTTGGAACAATGTGGACATTGTGAAAAAAGGAATCCCGAATCTTCCCGATAAAGATTTTAAAAATTTCTTGCAATTTGCGTGGTATAATTTTTGGTTTGGGCATCAGCATACCGCAAGCCTGCATACCATACTTTTGATTACTTCAATAACAGTATTCTTCATAGGCCTTACTGCAAGAACAAGGCATGGCAAAAATTTCAATAACTACAAATACTGGTGCATTCTTGGATATATACTGGCCTTTAATGTTGTCATAGCCTTTACAAGCGCGTTATTCTTCATAAAGCCAGCATCAATCATATTCGCCACTTTAAGACTTAACGAGTTCAACTTCTCGCGCTTTTACCATGTTACTGCATTTACATGGTATGCGTCGGGAGGGGTTGCTTTTGCCGTCATTTATGATTACATCAAGTCTCGAAAATGGTCGTACGCGAAAATCACTTCACGCACTTGCGCAATTTGTCTGATTACAGGGGTTGCAATAATGTCATTTTATTACGCGAACAGCGTGACACCCATTACACATGTATGGAAAGAAAATTGGTTCGCAAATTTAAGCGCAAAGCAATCCCCCCGCAATCCAACCTATGCGCAATTATACGATACAAAGTTATTTTCCGAAATCGAAGAATATATAGGCAAACCAAAAAACACTTATCGCGTAGCCAGTATCGGCATGTATCCCGCCGTCCCGCTTTATAACGGCTTTTATACTGTTGACGGATATGTGCAAAGTTACTCTTATGACTATTGGAAGGACTTTCGAAAAATCATCGCTGGCGAACTTGACAAAAGCCCAAACTCCCTTGACCCGTATTTTACTTGGGGCAACAAGTGTTATCTTTTCACAGCCAAAACAGGTAGGAGTGCGGGCGTGGCCTATCAATACAACAAGAAATCCAACAAAACTATCACATCGCTTGAATATGACATGCAGGCATTCGCACATTTGGGTGGCGAATACATATTCTCCGCGGTCAAAATTAAACACGACCAAGACGGATACTTCCCATGTAAGGTCGGCGGGTTGCAATTTATGAAATCCTTTACCCACGCAAAAAGTTGGTGGAAAATTTATGTTTACAAAGTAGTTTTGGCGTAATACTATTGATGTATGGCCGAAAACCAAAGAAAGCAAATGGTGTCTATTGTTACACCAATGTATAATGAATCCGACAATGTCGGCACATTCTTTGAAAAGATTAACGCCTTAAAAAGCCCAAATACAGATTTTGAAATCATAGTCGTAAACGACGGAAGTCGCGATGACACCCTTGAAAAGTTGCAAGGCAAGTTAAAAACGCAAAAGAATTTAAAAATCGTAAACCTGTCGCGCAACTTTGGCCAAGAACCCGCGGTCTTTGCGGGTGTCGACAATGCAACGGGCGACGCGATTATCGTTATGGACGCCGATATGCAGGACCCGCCCGAACTGATTACTCAAATGCTTGATAAATGGCGCGAAGGTTACGATGTCGTCAACGCTAAACGCGTGAACCGCAAAGTCGACAGTTTCAAGCAACGCGCCACAGCAAAGTTTTATTATCGCGTCTTGAACAAATTAAGTTACAAAGTTAAATATCCCGAAAACGTAAATAACTTCCGCCTTATATCCCGTCGCGTCGCCGACATAATTAAAAAGTTCCCGTCAAATGACAAGTTGTTCCGTAACGCCGTAGCCCAAGCAGGCTTTAAAACCGCAGATATCGAATTCACACGTGCACCGCGTGTGGCAGGCAAAAGCAAGGTCAACATGAAATCGATGTTGCGCCTTTCATTCCAAGGCATATCCGATTCAACGGAAAAACCGTTGCACTTCGCGTTCAAACTGGCCATCGCATTTATGATAATAGGCGGGCTTGGGATAGCAATTGCGGCGACATTTTTGGGGTTTGGGATATTCTATTCACAAGACAAATACATCAGGGCTTGGGGTGCGGGCAAGCCCCTCATTGACCCAAGCATCTCGTTCGGAATCGCAATACCATTCTTTCTACTCTTCCCAATGATGTTCTTCACTGGTATAATATTGCTGTTCCAAAGCATCAACAGTTTCTACCTCGGCAAAGTACACACCGAAGTCAAAGGCCGCCCAATGTATATTATCGAGGGGATTTACAAACAATAAAAGGAAGGTAAAACACAAATGACACTACTTATCATGGCAGCGGGTATGGGCTCGCGATTCGGAGGGGTTAAACAAATCGCCCCAGTCGACAAAGACGATAATCTTATAATTGATTATTCCATTTTCGACGCAATGGTGACGGGATTTACAAAGGTCGTCTTTGTAATAAGGCGCGATATCGAGGAGGCTTTCCGCGAAAAGATTTTCAACCGTATCCAAAACAAAATCAAGGCGGAATACGTCTTCCAAGAACTTGACGATTTGCCAAACGGGTTTAAGACCCCCGAAGGCCGTACAAAACCTTGGGGAACCACCCAAGCAATTTTGGCGGCACGCAACGTGATTAACGAGCCATTTTGCGTAATCAATGCCGACGACTTTTACGGCCGTGACGCATATGTAAAAATTGCCAAGTTCCTGCGAAAAGAAGTTGCGGGGCGTGCAGTAAGCGTCCAATGCACTATGGTTGCATATAAACTTGGCAAGACGTCCACAAAAATCGGTTCGTTCACACGCGGTATTTGCAAAGCGGATGACAACAAGATGCTTGTAAAAATTACCGAACGACCACACATCGAGGTCCGCGGAAGCAAAATCGGTTGGGTTGAAAACGAAAAGTTTAACGAGTTATCAAAAGACACTTATGTTTCGATGAACATTTGGGCATTACCGCCAAACGTCATGCCCATGCTTATGGACAAGTTCGCGGGATTCCTGAAAGAAAACGTAAACAAGGAAAAATCCGAATACCCTGTCCCCGTTGCCCTTGACGAACTTTTGAACGAAGGCAAAATTTCAATCAAGATGGAAACAACGCGCGAAAAATGGTTCGGATTCACATACAAAGAAGACATGCCCGTTGTAAGTTCCGAGATTAACAAACTTGTCCAAAAACAAGTTTATCCAAAATCGCTTTGGAAGGGTAAACCCGAATTCAAGACGGCAACAACGCAAAAGGCAAAAGCAAAATAATTATATACCCATAGTCGGTTCGGCGACCAGGCGCGCGTCGGGGCGTTTGAATTTATAAATTTCGTTGTATTCCCTGCGGACTTCGCGTTCGTCAAAATCATAACCTTGTTCGCGCAATTCGCGGACCAAGATGTCCGCAGTCAAACGGGGTTGCCTCATGATGTCGTAATCCACAACATCCTTGTAATCCTTGTTATATCCACCCGCATAGGCAATGATAATTTTGGTGCGCGCCAGCCCTGGGTTATTGCTGACCATATGATTAAGTCGTGTAAGGTCATCCCCTGGGACTCCAATCATGGTGGCGGCGTATCTGTTGGCGCCGCTGATTCCGCGTTGCACACACATATCAAGCATAGCGGTCAACCCATAGCACGTGGTCAAGCCGTATTTGTCGCAAATTTTGGTGGCCTCCGCAAGACGGAAGTTCATGTCGCGAAGTTGTGCATCGATGCCTTCGTTGGTTGCAAACGCCTTGGATACCAACGCGCCCATGGTTCGCGGACCATTTTGAGTCCAGTAACTTTGAATCTGGCGCGGATTTCCATACTTTAGAAGACGCGCGGTCTCGTTATAGTACGGGCCGAAAATATTCATGGCTTCGTATGGGCTATTATTGAACACGCTGTACAACACGCCGTTAAGCGTTTCGCCGTTGCATTGCCACAAGCCGACACTGAACTCGTTTGCCATATTACTGCAAGTTTGGCCGAACCTTTCGTACAAGTTGCCTTGGTGCGTACCCTCGAACGTGGATATGACATCAAACGCAATATGGTCAAGTTGGGCCGAGGCACGCTGGCTGAACTCTTCGATATATTGATACATTGGCTTCTGCTTGGCGACCTCTAACTCCTCCTCCATCAAATCCCATGTTACGGGGTTGACCGGTTTGTCGTCGGTTTTGGGCGGCATTCCGCACGCCGTTGCCACCATCATAAGCGTACCTGCAATCGCGCCCATGAAAAGCCGTTTGCGGTTCCGCTTGTTAGTTGCAATTTTGATGGCACGCAACCTGTTATCCTCGGCAAAGCACTTTGACTTCTCGGCTTGGATTTCCTGCCACTTCTGTTCGAAAGTTTGAGATTTGCTATCCTCCATGGCGCTCCAGGTTTGGTTGAAGGACTTTAACTTCTGTTGTTGAAGAGTATCCTTGATTTGATATTCCTCGGCCTTGCTTAAAAGTCCCAAAGTTCCCTCCCATTGATACGATGTATACCATTATAACACAATTATATGCGGACTTCAAGAGGAAAAATATTGCAATATTCGACAGTTTTGATGTATAATGGCCCATCTGCGCGATAAAATGCACCCTTGGTCAATCGGTTAAGACGTCCGCCTCTCACGTGGGAATGACGGGTTCGACTCCCGTAGGGTGTACCACTCACTGCGCTCGTGTCACACCATATGCCGCGCGTTGCGCGTCAAAGGGTGTACCACACGTTTCATGTACGGTTGTATTTGTCGTCGCGACGTTCGATGTCGGATTCGTCCAGGGTGTCGCCAGTTTGGACTTCGATGAAAACCAGCGGGTCGCGGCCGTCATTTTGGATCCGGTGCCACGCGCCGATTGGGATGTATACCGCCGTGTCATTCGATACGGGGACTTTGCGGTCGTCAAGTGTGACCGTGCCGTGGCCTTGGGTTATGACCCAGTGCTCGGCCCTATATTTGTGGCGCTGTAACGATAGGATTCCGCCTGGGTTGACCGTGATTTGCTTCACAATGAAGCCTTGGCCGAGGTGGACGACCGCCCATTTGCCCCAGGGGCGGGTGTCGTGGTCTCCGATATTATAGTTGCTATTTGCCATATATTATATTATCATAGAAGTATGAGAAAGAAAGAGAAAATGCTTATGATGTTTACCGATGGTCGCAAGAAGATGAGTGGCTGGGTCAGTTTGGCAGGCGTGCTGTTCCATCTTGCGTGGGTCGTGGCAATAGTATCAAGTTTCATACTGCTGTGCGCCGTCGTGTTGTACCCTATCGTTTGGATTATGCTTATATTCGTTACATTGGGGCTTATATTAATCAATGGGGCGAAGTCGCCCAACGTTACGCCGTTTATGGATGGCTTTATGCCCTTCGTCATTACCGTGTGGTATGTGACCTTGGGGCTGTTCGTACTTAAGTGGGTGCTTGAGTGGCTTGTCGTGTTGAAACAGTCGCACGAGTTGAATAAGGACAAGGTCGCCAACGCCGACCGAATCGCAATCGCGGGCGCCGTTAGGAAGGCAAAGATTATAAACCTTGTCGTGTTCGCGGTCATCACGGTTGCCGTCATTATATTGTCGGCGGTGATGCCTACCGTGGATTCGGCATTTGCGCAAAAGGCGTTGCCGTTGATGTTGGGTGCCGTCGTGTTGGGCACGTATATCGGCGGGAAAATTGCCGTCAGAAAGACATTTATCAAAGTACATCCGAATATGAACGCGATTGAACGCGGAAAATAAAAGGTCCCACGCCCGCACACCGCAAAAAGGCCCGACGAGCCATTGGGTTATTCGTCGGGTTATCTTTTTGTTTTGTATTGTTAACTTTGTTCTTTTTGTGCAGTGCAAAACCGAGTCGGGTTTTAAAAGAAATGAC